>JAKVAS010000062.1 GCA_022448165.1 Crocinitomicaceae bacterium
GATAAAATCAAATGGGATAACCATTCAAATGATTCGTCACAACCGAATGGACATGCTAGAAGATCGTATAAAAAAACTACGAACAACCCATGATAAGATTTGGTATATGGCAGATGGAATCTATTCAATGTATGGTGATAAAGCCCCATTGGATGATATTTACGCCTTAATGGATAAATATCCTGAATTACATTTATACATTGATGATGCACACGGAATGAGCTGTTATGGTCCAAACGGAGAGGGATACGTTATGAGTCATTCCCCACTTAACGATAGAACAATCGTGACGTTGTCTTTAGCAAAAGGTTTCGGCTCAGGTGGAGCGGTATTTGTCTTTCCAACAGCAGAAATGGCAAGACGCGTTCAATACACAGGGCTACCCATGATCACTGGTGGGCCAATACAGCCCTCTGTATTAGGCGCTTCAATTGAAAGCACTAAAATTCATCTAAGTAATGAATTTGAAGACATTCAAGATGAATTAAAAGAAAATATCAAGTACACCAATATTCTTCTGAATAAATACAACCTTCCTCTTATTGACCGAAATGACACACCAATTTTCTTCATTGGTGCAGGACTTCCAAAAACAGGCAGAAACATCACTGACAGAATGATGAATGAAGGTATTTATCAAAATTTAGGAATCTTCCCTGCTGTTCCAATTAAGAACACCGGTATTCGATTTACAATAACTAAACTTCATACCTTCGAACAAATTGAGCACATGGTGGAAAAGATGGCACATCACTTCCCTTTAGCGCTTGAAGAAGAGGGAGTTTCAATGGATCAAATTCGTCGTAATTTTAACCTGCCTTCTGAAGAAACAAACATTTCAAACTCGATTTCATCAGTAGTCGAATACAGTAAGTTGAAGGTTGAAACTTACGGCAGTATCTCCAGCCTAGATTCAAAGGAATGGGATTCTTTGTTTTCGTTTAACAAACAATTGAACCACGATCAATTTCAAATTCAAGAGCGTGTATATAAAGAAAATAGTTCACAGGAATACAATTGGGATTTCAACTATACCTATATCAAATCACCTGACAACAAGATTGTTATCGCTGCTCCTTTAGTGACCTGGCTACAAAAGGACGACATTCTTCACCCTGAAGCAATCTCAGAGAGTATTGAACAACAGCGAAAACACAATCCGTATTACTTAACCTCGCGGGTTTTATCTACTGGATCTCCCTTGACTTTAGGGAAATCTGTTTACGTAGACGCCTCCTCACCGTACATTCAAGAAGCGATCAATAAGTTTACGCAAGAGTTACATCGAATACAGAAAGAAACAGATGCTAAAAGTATAATGATTCGTGACTTTGATGAAAGTGACGATAATTTGTTCCACAAAAAATTCCAGGAAGCTGGTTTCTTCAAATTAAATACCTGCACAACAAATACAATTGATCATCTACCAAAGAACATGGATGAATATTTAAATTCCCTAAGTAAAAACTCACGTCGTCATATCAAAAGAAAAGTAGATCGCATTTCCGACGAATATCAATACAGTGCAATATCAAATCCATCCTTTCCTAAAATAGAGGAATGGTACCAATTATACCTAAATGTTTCCGAGAGAAAAAAAGAAATCAATGTATTCGCAATGCCATTTTCTTTATTCCGTAACATTATTTCTTCTTCGTCATGGGAAGTTCATGAACTCCGCAAAAAAGACACAGTTGACGCCGTAGGTGTTCTATTCATTCATAAAGATGAACAAGATAAAATACTTACCCCGAACTTTATAGGATTAAGTAATAAACATATTGGAAAGAACATTTACCCTCAACTTATGTTCAATATTGCTCAGTATGCCATTGAAAATGATTACCTTCAACTTAATCTTGGAGCGACTGCAGAGTTTGAGAAAAGCCGAATCGGTGCAAAGACGAAGCAATTGCATGCCTATTACCAAGTAGATGACCACTATACACACTCTCAGATGGAAACTGTTCATGGTGGACAGAAGTCAACTGTTTTTATTGAATAATAATAGCCTTATTTTGATAGATTTAACCCCAATAGAATTTAGCGAGTTTAATATCAACTCGAGAATGAAACTTTTGAAAAAAGATGGTAAACTGCTGAACTTCAAGCTTATTGATCATCAATATAAAATGCTCTTATATGTAGTATATGGATTTCACGTACAATGTATTTTTGACTTTAAAAACTCAAAAGTAGAAGACGTTCGTATTGTAATTTCCAATAATTGGATGAACTATCACAACTTGTCTTAATAAGTCAAATTGTGATAGTTCACAAACTTGAGATTAGAAGAGGTTTACTCAATCTACTTTCCTTTTTGTCCTTTTAGTTATACCCATTATTTGCATGGCAGCTTAATCATCAATGGCACATTCTTAATCTTGAGTGATATAGGACTAGCTCAACATCTTTAAACTTCACTTTTTTCATTAGAAACAAAAGGTAGTCACATATCCTATGCGATGTAGTTTTGGGCATCGCATACAAAATGGATCAATGTAAAAAGTTGTGGGCAAATGTTGATACGATACGACAATTATTAGCTCTGAGTCGCTATTTGTTATTCACACATTCTTCAAAATGAACTGTAAATCAACAATAAAGAGCATCCATTCTATTTGAGCGTTATCTTGGTATCTATCAGGTTTATCAATTGAGTTTAGATTTATTTAATATTTATCAAAACACAAAAGTCAAGCAAGTAGCATATACCAAACTTGCTAGTTGGTATGAAAATGTTGAACAGCTAGGGTTTAAAACCTTTAATACCGTCAAAAGAACGATACAGCAACATTGCAGATCCATCCTCAATTATTTTGATAATAGAAGTACCAATGCATCTGCTGAGTCATTCAACGCCAAAATCAAAGCATTCAGATACCAATTTAGAGGTGTCAGAAATGTAGCCTTCTTTTTATTCAGGTTGACCAAAATTTATGCCTAGCCCCCAACAATTGGTCTTGATCCATTTTCAATTCAAACCGATTCAAATCTCGTCAAAATAAAATCTATTATAATTAAAAACGGGGATGATAAATCATCCCCGTTTTTATTACCTAATATCGCCTACTATGTGAACATAAATCAGCAATTCACCAAAACTCGACCTTCACTGCCAGAGCTTAAAAGAGAATAGTGATTAAGTCAGTGGTACTAAGTTATGGATAATATTCCGACCGCCAATAGCTTTAAAAAAGATCGGGTGTTTGTACTTATTTCATGCTTCCAATTGGTCAAAATATGGCAGGTATAAATACCTACTTCGGCTACTTTTCACTTCTGAAGTTTTGATCTCCTGAAGACATTAAGGAACAAAAAAAAGCGATGTTTTCACATCGCTTTTTATAAATTCTTTCGTAGAAAAAACTTAAATCATCTTTCTAGAGAAAAAAACACGTTCCGTATCTACCTGCTCTTCCAATTTTTGAAAAAACTCTTCTCGACTCTCTTCAGGAACACAGTTCACAGGAAAAGATAATTGCAAATCTTTCACATAATCAAAATAAATCGTTTGTTGGTGTAAACTAATCTTTCTAAGACCAGTAAAATACAATAAAGTAACCTCACGATCTGCAACAATTAGTGCTTTGGAAGAAAGCCCCACCCGATAGCGATTATTTGAACCAACGATTGCGAAAATGATCGTATCCACTACTCCAATCAAAAGTGCTAATGCCGGAGCAAAAGCTTGCTCTGTAACCTGATACAACGCAAATGCAACAAGCCCCATAACAAGCCCTTCTAAGAAAAGGTAAGTTTGGACACGCATCTTACGCTGCTTACTCACCACTTGACTCCATTTAAAACGCTGAGTCTTCCCAACAATTCTCATTCCCATCCACCGTCGGATACTTCTCCGAATAACAAGAAGCCCCAACAATGTTGCAAACCCTAGGAATATCTCCTCCTTATACTGTAACTGTTCACCCGTTGTCTTTAAAACATCCAAAGGCAAATCAAAACCTACAATAATAGTAAGTAGCATCGTCGGGAATATAACGACCATTAAAAGAATATTAATTGATCTATTCATTCGGGATCAACTTAAGCTTTGCTTTTACGGAAGCAATTTTATCATGTACCTTTTGTACCTTCTTTTCTACATCCTTTTTCAGTGATTCAGCGCCTTTACTATTCGCAAAAAATCCTAAGTTATTTTCAAGCAAAGCCGCTTCCTTTTTATACTTATCAATTTCCTTACGGAGATCAAACTTCATGTCACTTAAAGCTCTTGCTGCATTCGGGCTTGCTTTTAATGTTTCAATTTTTGCTTCAAACATGATACGATCTTTCTCAGATCCAGCCATTTTCAATTTACCATAATGAACATCCATAATCGTTTTGAATGCCGTGTAGACTTCATCCTTGGATTTCATTGGCACTTTACCGATTGCATTAAAATCATTAGAAAACTTCTTTAATGCGTCTAAAGCGGTTTTCTTATCATCTTCGGGAACAACATACGCCTCAATCTCTTTTAACAGATCTTGTTTAAGGGTAAGATTTCCTTCAAATTCTTTATCTTGCTCTTCAAAATGTGCTTGACGTGCATTAAAGAAATGATCACAAGCTGCTCTGAATTGTTTCCAAAGTTTTTGTTCATTCTTTCTTCCAGCATGCCCAAGTTGTTTCCAACGTTTCTGAAGCTGAACTAGTTGCTGTGCTGTATCCTTCCAATTTGTAGAATCCTTCAACGCATCAGCTTTATCAATCAACTCCTTCTTCTTCGCTGCAATTCCATCAAACACTTCATTTACCTTTCCGTAAAACTCTTTTTTGGTATCAAAGAATGTATCACAAACACCTCTAAATTCTTTCCAAATCTCATCGTTTTCCTTCTTAGGTCCAAATCCAATTGTTTTCCAACGCTTCTGAATGTCTAACACACTTTTCGTGCTTTCTTCCCAGTTTTTCGTTGAATCCAACTCATCTTTCCCCGCAACTACTGCTTTTAACTCCTCTAACAATGCCGCCTTTTTCTGAAGATTCTCTTTCTGTTCTTCTCTTTTATCTTCGTAGAAACGATTAACACGGTTATATAAAGAGCGTACCTCTGTCCAATAAGACTCTTTCATTCTTTCCCACTCCTCATTAGGTACTGGTCCAATACCATCCCAATCATTCTGCAACGCTTTAAGTTGTTTTTCAACCTCTTTTAAAGACTCTTCCTTTTGCAACTCCTTCATCTTCTCAATCACCGTCAACTTTAACTGGTGATTTCTATGAAAATCATGATCCTTCAGTTGTTTATATATATTGATGTTATAGAAAAAATCTTCTAAAAGTTTAGAGTATTCTTTCTGAACATCACTACGTTGATCTCTCGGAATATCCCCAATTTCTTTCCATTTATCCTGAATCTCTTTAAAAGAAGCAAATGCAGCACCGATATTCTCTTCACCACTAACCACTACCTTCAACCGTTTAATCAATGCTTGTTTTTCAGAAAGATTCTTTGATTCTATCGCATTGCGTTCATCAATGATTGTCTTTTTCTTTGCCTTGTAAACATCAAAAATGGCATAAAACGCCTCTTTTCCAAAATCTGTTTCTAACGTTGGAACCGTTTCTCCTTTTTCCTCAGCTTCTAACTGACTTACTTGAAATTTACGTTCTTCTTCCAAAACGTAGTCTTCAAATTTCCCTCTAAGTTCGTTTACATCTCGACTCACCGCTAAAACATCTTCTTGTTTAACGAATTCTTCCAGTCTTGCAATAAAATCTGTACTTTCCATACTTGTATCGTATTAATCAATCACGTATTCCATATCAAAATTCGCTAAACCTACGAACTCTTCGATACGTGCATCTAAATCTTCTTTTGTAATCGCAGCTAAGCGTTCTGTTCCAAACTTCTCAACACAAAATGACGCCAAAGCTGATCCGTGAATCATTGCTCGCTTCATATTATCAAAAGAAGTATCGCCTGTACTCGCAAGGTACCCCATAAAACCACCCGCAAATGTATCTCCCGCTCCTGTTGGATCAAACACATCTTCTAATGGCAATGCTGGTGCAAAGAATACTTTATCTCCGTGGAACAACAAAGCACCATGCTCTCCTTTTTTAATTATCAAATACTTAGGCCCCATTGCACGAATAATCTTAGAAGCCTTAACCAATGAATATTCCCCAGACAATTGCCTAGCCTCTTCATCATTGATAATTAATATATCTACTTTGGCTATTGTTTCTTTTAACGGTTCCAATGCAATATCCATCCAGAAGTTCATTGTATCCATTGCGATTAACTTTGGTCGTTCAACTAAACGATCAATAACCAACCCCTGAACCTGAGGGCTCAAGTTCCCGAGCATCAAGTAATCCACTCCTTGGTATGAATCGGGAATGATTGGATCAAAACTTTCCAAAACGTTTAACTCTGTAACCAATGTGTCTCTAGAGTTCATATCATTATGATAACGACCAGACCAAAAAAACGTCTTTTCGCCTTCTTTGATTTGCAATCCCTGAAGGTCAATCCCTCTTTTTTCAAGACTCTCCAACATTTCTTTTGGGAAATCTTCTCCCACAACAGAAACAATTTTCTGGTCATTTTTATAGAAAGATGCAGCTAATCCAATGTATGTTCCTGCTCCTCCAATAATCTTATCTGTTTTCCCGAATGGTGTCTCGATCGCATCAAAAGCGACAGAACCAACTGTCAATAAACTCATGTGTTCAATTTAAATATCCTCACAAAGATATTAGATTCTTGCTTATAGCCAGTTTGTTCGGATTAAAATTAACACCGATGGAAAGTAACAAATCCCAACACGTTTGCGTTAATAAGTATGTACACTCCATTCCTGCATGGTTGTATTATCAAGTAATTTTGTCTTATGCTTAAAAAGCGGCTTTTTCGTTTCAGCAAATGGTTCTTTGGAATTCTTCTTGGATTAATTCTTTTGATCACTGGCATATTGTATTTTTTCAAGGATGAAATTTGCAATGCTTTTATAGGTGAAATCAACACATACCTAAATGCCCCTGTCTCTGTAAACGAAGTAGACATTGCATTTTGGGGATCATTCCCCAATTTATCCGTTGATTTTAACGGTGTATTTATTCAAGATTCATTTGAAGGGTCCACCCCTTCCGACACAATGCTTTATACTGACCGAATTCGATTAAAGTTAAATCCTCTGGACTTATGGAGAGAGAATTATACCGTCAAATCAATAGAAATAAGCCCCGGCACTCTACAATTAAAAGTAAATGAAAAAGGTGAAAACAACTATGATATCATCAAAGAAAAAGAACCTACTACCGAAACAACAGAAGGTTTTGATTTAAACTTAAAAGAAATTGACCTAAAAGATTTTCGCGTTTCTTATATAAATTCGGCAACACAACAAACCTATAAAACGCTATTGCACGATATGTCATTAACTGGAGAGTTGAATAAATCGGTATTCAACACCAGCGCACAAAGCAATTTAAAAATACTCGAAGCAAGCAGCGGAAACATAACGTTAGTTAAAAATCAATCGGCAAAATTGAATGTTTCAGTAAATGTAAATCAAGACTCTTCAACCGTAACCATTCCTGCTTCAACGATTTTCGTTTCTAATCTTCCGTTTAATTTTAATGGAACTGTAGATTCATTAGGTTACAACTTCAACATCAGTGGAAAAAACATACAAATTGCGGATGCTGCAAACAATCTAAGTTTTCAACAAACTCAAGACATCAAGCACTTTGATGGAAGAGGAGAATTACTATTTGATTTAAACGTAAAAGGAAAAAACAAAGCTACTGAGGCAGCAATTATCAATTGTCTTTTTGGAGTCGATAAAGGAACCCTTCGAGACCCTAACTCTGGACTATCTCTTTCCAAATTAAGTTTGGATGGAGAATACTCGAATGAAGGAGGTAAAGAGAAGGAGTTCTTGAACCTCAAAAAGATTGAATTCACAACCAAAGGTGGCCCATTCAGTGGAAATGTTCTACTTACCAAATTTGAAACACCTCGCTTTAAGGGAAATGCAAATGGAATCCTCGACTTATCGTTTATGCAATCCTTATTGTCAGTTTCGTCTATTCAACAGTTATCGGGAAGTGTAGATATTACATCCAAATTCCTAATCACTTCAATTCTTGAAGACACAAAGACTTCTTATCATATTGATAAATGTGAAGGTCAAGTTGAATTAAACTCCGTTACAGCCCAATTAGTGAATGACAAACGGATATTTTCTAACATTAACGGACGAGTTTTCCTCCGAAACAATGAAGCAGGCATTGACAATGTATCGATAAAAATAAATCAATCCGATTTAAAACTGAGTGGCGTTTTCAAAGAGATCATTGGCTTCTTTAAAGGAAAACAAGACCTAATCGCAGATATTGACCTTACGAGCAACTACATTGATGTTTCTGACTTAGGAACTGAATCAAAAGCGGTCATCATTGAGCAAAAGAGAGAATATTTAATGCCTAAGCATATTAAGGGGAAAGTCTATCTAAATGTAAGTACGTTGGACTATGATGGGCATGTATTCCAAAATATCAATGGAAAAATGCGTGTAGGTAATCGTAAACTCTACTTTCCAAAACTTGCCTTAACAAATGGTGGTGCCGACATTCGAGGAACATTAACAATTGATGAAAAAAGTCCGGAATACTTCCACATTTCGAGTAAGGTTGTATCAAAAAACATTGATTTTAAGTCCTTGTTTAAAGAATGGGACAACTTCAATCAAAATGTAATTACAAGTAACAACATTCACGGTGTAGCACAAGCAAATTTGGCTTTTGATGCACCCTTTGACTTTCGATCTGGAATTATTTCAAAGCGCATCAAAGCTACAATAGGAATACAAATAGATAATGGACGTCTGAAAAATGTTTCAGCTTTTAAAAGCATTACTCAAAGCTTGAGAGAAACACCAAGCGCACGCGCAATTATCGGAAAAGGAAACATTAATTCATTTGAAACCAAGCTATTAGATTTACATTTCAAACAATTGAAAAATACCTTAATAATTCAAAATGGAATACTAACAATTCCGCAAATGTCAATTGAATCAAGTGCCCTAGATGTTGAATTATCAGGAAAGCATACTTTTGATAATCATATTGACTATCGTTTTGGCTTTCGATTCCGAGATTTAAAACAAGCCAAACAAAGCGAATTCGGAAACATCATAGACGATGGAACAGGCTCGCATATCTTTATGCGAATGTATGGAGACCTTTTAGATCCTAATATTGAATGGGATAAAGAATCAAGAAAGGAACAAGCAAAACAGAATCGGGAAGAAGCAAAAATGGATGCCAAATCGATTCTAAAATCAGAATTTGGATTATTCAAGAATGACACCACGGTGAAGTCATATATTCAAGAAAAAATTCCGCACGAAGAAATTGAAATTCAATTTAACCCTGCGGACTCGGTTGATCAAATACATGATGAGCTAGAACCTATTAAAAAGCCTAAAAAACGCCCTTGGCTAGAAAAACTAAAACAACAAGACGACAAGAAAAAACAAGACGAAGAAGATGAGTTTAGTATCGAAGGATGAGAACACTAAAAGGGTAACCCAAGTATTTGACACCTATTCCTCAATGTATCAACAACGACACATGCAAGTGGAAACGTATCAATCATCTCTAGATCTTTTCTGTAGTTATCTTACATCTGAAAACTCTTCCATTCTTGAGATTGGATGTGGCCCCGGAAATATTACGTCATATGTCCTTTCCAAACATCCTTCACTAGATATTTTAGCGATTGATCTATCAAAAAAGATGATAGCATTAGCAAAAATCAATAATCCTTCTGCAACATTCAAAGTAATGGATGCAAGAAAGATTCAACAAATATCAAAATCGTTCCAAGCAGTTATATGCGGATTCATTTTACCTTATCTATGTGAGGATGAAACTGAGCAATTGATTAAATCAATTAGCAACTCACTCCCCCCTCAAGGAATGATCTACCTGAGTACTATGGAGGGTGACTATAAAAACTCTGGAATACAAGAAAGTGCTTCAGGAGAAGGCTCAAGTATTAACATGTTTTACTACCAAGAAAATCAGCTTTTGAGCCTATTAAACGATGCTGGATTTGAACACCTTCATACGAAGCGATATCCAATTGAAAACTCCAAAAAAAATGATCTAATTGTCATTGCGAAAAAAAAATAACAAACTCCACCCCCACTTAAGGTCAATAACTTTATTAAGCTGGAGACATCCTAAGATCTCAAATAAATAATCATCAATTAACTTCAAAAGAAGTTTTCAAGTAACTATTTCCCTTCACTTGGACATACAAAACTTGTCAAAGGAATCCTAGTATCCCCAAAATGTCTAAATCCTTCCGTAATGTTAATCAGCTTATCATATCCATTTTGCATTAAGATAGAAATCGCAATAACGCTTCTATAACCTCCGGCACAATGCACATGATATTGTGTATCTTTCTCTAATTCATTCAGATTATCATTAATATAATCCAAAGCATAATGCTTAGCTCCTTCAACATGCTCTGCCTTATACTCTCCTGGTTTCCTAACATCCAAAACATTGACTTCCGTAACAATATTTTCGAACTTAGAAACCGGTATCGTTTCGATTGTTTTCAATTCACCATCAAATGAATCAACACCACCATCTATGTAACCAACCGTATTATCGTATCCTACACGAGATAAACGCATCACCGCTTCTTCTTCCATCCCCTCGGGAGCAACTAATACAATTTTCTGATTTATATCTTCAATAAGCGCTCCAACCCACATTGCAAACGTTCCCGTCAGACCAATAAACAAACTGTTTGGTATAAATCCGTTCATAAAATCAGATTGATGGCGTACATCCAAAATAATCGCTCCGCTCTCAACCTCTTTATTAAACTCACTTAATGACAATGCTCTATTACCCATAGCAGCTACTTCATCGTATGAAGTAGTCCCCATCTTATTCATCAAAGCATTTTTAGGGAAATATTGAGGCGGAGGTAAAATCCCATCCGTCACCTCTTTTACAAACTCTTCCTTGGTCATGTCAGATCTCAAAGCATAATTAGTACGTTTTTGATCTCCTAATAAACCAACGGTTTCCGTACTCATATTCTTCCCACAAGAAGAACCTGCTCCATGCCCAGGATAAACAACGACATCATCAGGTAATGTCATAATTTTATTACGCAATGAGTCAAATAACATTCCAGCTAGATCTTCGCGTGTTAGATCACTTTTAATCGCTAAATCAGGACGACCAACATCCCCTAGAAACAATGTGTCTCCAGTAAAAATCGCCAATTTCTTCCCTTCATTATCTAATAACAAATACGTTACCGATTCTTGCGTATGTCCAGGTGTATGCAATACTCGAATCGTCAATTCTCCAACCTTAAATTCTTGCTCATCTTCAGCTACAATGCAATCAAAAGCTGTGTTAGCATTTGGTCCATAGACAATCTCCGCCCCTGTTTTCTTCGAAAGATCAACATGTCCAGAAACAAAATCTGCATGAAAATGAGTTTCAAAAATATACTTGATTTTCGCCCCATTACTTTCCGCCAACTCAATGTACGGTTTTGTATCTCTCAATGGGTCAATGATCGCCACCTCTCCCTTACTCTCAATATAGTATGCAGCTTCCGCTAGGCACTTTGTATATAATTGTTCTATTTTCATAATTGCTTAATCTACTGCAAAGGTAGTGATTGAATACATGTCTACCATGGTAAGATTAAAAAATCAATCATTCTACGTAAAGTAATTACATACATATAATTGGAATCCTTCCTTGGAGATCATTAAGAATTTACAGCCGATAACTTAGATGTGACCATGAATACTAAACCAAGTCCACCCTGTAAATGGTATTACATCAGCTCCCATAGTTAATACTGAAGGAATCTCAATCTCCGCTTGCATTTGATCAGCGGCAGAGACCGAACAAAACGGACTAAAAACTGTTACTACATTTCTAGCACAGTTTAAAAAGTTTAAGGTTGTTGGGTTACTTGTCAAGTTCGTAAAAGCATCAGGCATAGAGGCAGAACAGTTGGCAGTATATGATGCTTGAATAACAATTTCCTCACCAAAGTCAACATTTATAACCGTTCCCTTTACGTTTCTAAATAACGAATGTGTCATTCCTCCTGCCCCTAAAACGCTCCGAACCGTTCCGTTTTGGAGTGTAAAGGTCCCGTTCGTATAAGTTATGCCTTCAGGACCATCCAATTCAATCCCTTCATCGGACACCGTATCAGCTAAACAAATAAAGTTGTCAATCATACCGTCATAATTTTGATCTATATCAATTCCATCATCTCCAAAATAGCCGACGATAACATTGGTCAGGTTCACATTTCCTCCGAAAAGTTCAACTCCATCATCTTCCGCACCTACTATTTCAATATTGGAAATCTGCGTAGCGCCTCCTACACCTGCAAGCGTTAAGCCATTTAAATGATTGCCTGCACCTAAATACTCACCAGCATGACGAATGGAAATGTAATTTAAAGATCCCGAATTATCTTGAACATCATGGCCTCCATACCCACCAAATGCAACTGACATGGGAATCCCTTCTATTTGTGATTCAGTATCTCCGTTTGCCGCAGATATTGGCGCATCACCTAAGATAACGACTCCACCCCAAAGAGCATTTTGATATTGATCCAAATTAGTTCCAGACAATTGTCCTAATTGAATATTGTCCAGCATTGATGTAAAAATTATCGGCTCACTTTGTGTTCCATTTGCAATAATTTTTGCTCCACGGCTAACAATAAGCATTGATAATTCCGTCTGCACTCCAGAAGTTGTTTCTGACTTAATTAACGCTCCAGGATCAATGGTTAATACAACCCCACTATCAACAACAACCTTTCCAACAAGCCTATATGTACAATTTGCAGTCCAAGTCTCATCCGCTGTAATACTTCCTGATTTAGTTATATAGCCATTTGAGCAAGAATTTCCGAAACAAGAATAATCACAAGAGCCATCGTTTAGCGTAGCATTTGGATTAAAATTACAAGATAACGGATCAGTACAACCGGGTACCTGACACCCTGAAACTATTACTCCTAAAAAAACAATTAAAATAAAGGTTATAGACTTATTAAAGTGAAACATGATTGGTTAGTTTATATTTAATACTAACCGCAATGTATGCAGATCATATCCAGTATCCCCTTTTGTAATATTACATTTGTATGAAATAATTATTTACTCAAAATAAAACATGTTATGTCTTATTCATATTTAGATTAATTTGCTCTATATAGTTTAACAAACGTTCACGTCCAAACTTAGAATCACTAGATGTTGTAAAGACTGGTGGCAACTCTTCCCATTGCTTTAACATCTCCTTCTTGTACTTTGCTAAGTTCTTTTGAAGAGCCGTGCTTGACAACTTATCAATTTTCGTAAATACCATCGAAAAAGGAAGACCTTTTTCACCACACCAAGACATAAATTCTAGGTCAATTTTTTGTGGCTCTAGCCTTGAATCTAACAACACAAAAATATTAGCCAACTCTTTTCGCGTAGTCAAGTACTCCGAAATAAACTTCTCAAACATTGCTCTAGAAGTTTTTGAAACCTTCGCATATCCATATCCTGGTAAATCCACCAAATACCATTCTTTATTTATTAAAAAATGATTAATTAATTGTGTCTTCCCTGGTCTTCCCGAAGTCTTCGCCAATTTCTTTCGGTCTGTAAGCATGTTGATCAATGAAGATTTACCAACATTAGAACGCCCAATAAAGGCATACTCAGCTTTACCGTCTGTTGGACATTTTGAAATTTCTGTATTTGAGATAACGAACTCCGCTTCCTTAATAATCATTCTTGAGGATTTTGAAGCAAAGGTAAGCAAAGCGATACAATACCTCTAGTTTCTATTGATTTTATCAACTAGTTGTAAGATCTAAAAGCTGGCTTCGTCAAAACTCAAACAAACAAAAATCAATTGTTGCTTTATGAAAAACAACCTCCTCTCCTCTGTCCTAATTATCTCATTAACAACACTTCTTGTATCCTCCTGTCGATTGCTCGACTTAAATGCAGCACACCCCACATCAGAACCTAATGAAACAAAAGCCAAAAATCTAATGAAAGAAATGGCCCTTTCACATGGTATTGAAGAATGGAATAACATATCTACCTATCAAATCAAACTTGATGATGAATTCTACGGATTTGTCGGGAAGCAAGGAAGTCCTTACAAAGAAGGCAAGACTCGCATTTCTCTAAACTATGTCCCAAACACTTTTGATGGTAGATTAGAGATTTTAACTGGAAAGGAAAAAGGTCACATTATGGGAATGTCTAATTGGAAAACCTACACAAAAAATGCAAACGATTCCATTGAGTTTAAAAAAGACAAAAATGCTAAATTCTGGGTTCCTACTTACCAGTATTTCATTGAGTTTCCCCGTAAAATACAAGAAGCCACAGCATTCAAATACCTTGGGCAAAAAGCATATAAAAACACACTATGCGAAGTAATTTTAGCTTCTTGGAAAACAACAGAAGCACAAAAAGATCTTGACCAGTACGTTATCTGGGTAAACGCAAGCTCCAAGCGAATTGTTAAAATTGATTTTACGATTAGGGACATTGCTAAATTTGTATCCGGAACAATACACTTTAACAAATACAAAACATTTAATGGAATCCTCCTCCCCAGTGAAATGCCTGTTTCCTCGAGCCTAATAAAAAAAGGACTATTGCACAAAATGGAAATACTTAGCTTTGAAACGGATATTTTAACACAAAAACAATTACGTCCAAAATCAAATTAAAGTTGAATTTTTATTCAGTCACTTATTTTAACCTTCCTTTATTTCCATTCGCTTACACGAGTGGCAAGTATACCGCCTATATCAAAATGATCAGAAAAAGAGGCTGGTTAATCGACAGTAGGTGAAACGAATTAAGTATTCACTCAACACAATGACTTGGATTTTACAAGAAAAAAATAACGGAGCTTAACCTCTCATTTTCTCAATTAAACTTGTGGTTGAAAAACCATCTACCAAAGGGATAGCAACTACACTCCCTCCATTTCTTTTGACAAGATCCGATCCAACAATATATGTTTTCATCTCAGGATTCACTTCCTCTGGATCATAATCAGCACCTTTCGCCAATATATCCGGTTGAAGCGAATCAATTAAGTCATACG
Organism: Crocinitomicaceae bacterium; assembly: GCA_022448165.1. Taxonomy (GTDB): domain Bacteria; phylum Bacteroidota; class Bacteroidia; order Flavobacteriales_D; family Crocinitomicaceae; genus UBA4466. The sequence goes on from JAKVAS010000062.1 coordinate 15,163, forward strand.
GTGTATTAGAGTCAAAAAAAACAATCAGGTCAACAAAACCAAGGGCTCCAAGAACCATGGATCTAGCAGCTTCATCGTTTATTGGTCGATCATCTCCTTTTCCCTGCCTCCTTACCGAAGCATCCGTATTCAAACCAACTATCAATCTATTCCCTGCCGCTGCAGTTTCAGCTAAATAAGTAACATGTCCTTTATGTAAAATATCGAAACACCCGTTGGTAAAAACAACCTTGTCATTTTTCAACTTCCAATGCTGAATTCGCCGCTTAGCATCTTCCAAAGAAACAATCTTATTTTCAATATAATTCAATCGTGCTCCCATACTACTTACTTTCCACTTCAGCCAATTTCGGCTGACGTTGAATCAAAAATAAGGAAAGTAAACCAAGCACTACAATCAACCCTGTTTGCACCACCCACACAAAGAATCCAAACGCCTTAAAATCAATACCATACAACATTAAAGCACCTGTAATCCAAAGAGGATACAATCCTAAACCTCCAGGAACCGCTGCAATTGCCGCCGCTCCAACTACAAACGCACCAAAAATACAACCAATAGGCATGTTTTCTGTTTGAGGAAATGCTTGAGCCGCAACCCAAATCATACCAACATAACACCCCCAGATAAATAATGTATGCCCAAGAAACGCCCATTTCTTCTTCATAATCCAAATAGACTTCAACCCTTCCCAAAAACCTCTTAGCTTTTCATTTACAAAAACTTTAAGCTTCGCGTTTTTGAAGTAAAAGATAAGGCCAACAATCCCTAAGACCGTTCCCCCTCCTAAAATATACCAAATGATATTATTGGGCTCACCGTCAGAACCTGCTGAAATTTTATCAAACTGATCAGCGTTTACTTGAAGCGCTCCTGAAATCAAAAATACAATCAAAAGCATAATCACGTCAATTACCCTTTCAATAACAATGGTCGCAAAACCTTTTTCAAAATTGATCTTTTCATAACTTGCCATCAATCCAGCTCGCGCAAATTCACCTGAACGAGGAACAGTATAATTAATCACATAACCAGACATTACTGCATGATATGCATTTATCAATTTCGGTTTATACCCCAATGGTTCAAGTAAAAACAACCAACGATACGCCCTACTTAAATGGCTCAAAA
>JAKVAS010000063.1 GCA_022448165.1 Crocinitomicaceae bacterium
CTTAATATTGTAACTGTTTCTGTAAATTGACAACCATCATTATCATCTGTTACTGTTACCGTATAATCACCAGCTGTTAAACCTGATAGATCTTCTGTTGTTTCTCCTCCTGGCAACCAAGAATAAGAAAATGGACCAACACCTCCAGTAACTGTTACATCAATCGATCCATCAGCATTGCCACAATTTTCAGCTGTAGGTTGAACATTGACAAGCATACCAGAAGTAGTATTTGAAACAGTAAACGTTTCTTCAGCTACACAACCACTTGTATTATTAATTACTGTTACCGTATAATCTCCTGCATTCAATCCTGAAATATCTTCATCTGATGCACCGCTTGACCAACCAAATGCAAGATCAGTTGATCCGCTAACTGTTAAATCAATAGCACCACTTGCATCAGAGCAACTCTCATCCGTCACAACTCCTGTTAACGTCAGATCAACCTCATTAATAATAGTAAAGGATTGAATATCCTCACATCCATTAGTATTGTCAGTTATGGTCAGTTCGTAAGTACCTTCTGACAGACCTGATAAATCCTCGGTAATTTCTCCATTATCCCAATCATATTCCATGTCAATAGATCCGCCAGTTATAGTTATGTCAATAGATCCTTGGCCATCATCACAATTCTCATTTGTCAAAACTGATGTTGTCGTAAAAGTTGCAGTGTTCTCAATTGTTACTAAAACAGTATCTGAGCAACCATTGTCATCAAGGGTTATAATTTCCCAATCATCAGCGAATAAGTTTGATAATTGACCCACAGGCGGACCATCCGTAAGTCCGTTAGCAGTTGTAACGAAAGGAGCCGAACCTCCGCTTACAGCATAAAGGATTTCACCATCACTGTTTCCGCAATTTTCATCAATAGTAGAGATAAGATCAATAGATACATCTGAAGCTTGATTAGCAACCGTATAAATTTCAGTTATCTCACAGCCAACGTTGTCAGTTATAGTTAAAGTATATACTCCTTCAGAAAGACCAGAAATCTCAGTTTGGTTCGCAGGCCCAGTAGGGCAAGAAGATGTTGATGTGAACAACAAACCTGGAGTTGGTCCACCCCCTTGAGTAAAAATTACATTAAGTTCAGGATCAATCAAATCAAATGCGATTTCATTATCAAATGCACCGGGATTCCAAATCAACTCAATTAAGTCTCCGGTGCATGCTGTAAAGGTTTCTGTATTTGCTCCTCCACCTGGAACAGTGTAATCTCCAATTGAAATACCATTAATTTGAACGGTTATTGAAGCACCATTCCAACTATTTCCTTGATCAGTCATTTCTAATACATATTCGCAACATGTGGATGGAGTTCCTCCAGTCCACGAAAACGAATACGGCGCAATACCTCCAGAAGAGGTTACAATAATTGAACCTTCACCATTTCCACACAATTCATCTGTAATTGTCTCTGCGGCAATTAATGATCCACCTGTGTTTTGGACTTCTCCAGTGTAATTTAGGACACAGCCGACATTATCAGTAATCACACAACTATATACTCCCGGTGCAAGCCCAGAAATATCCTCAGTTGTTTCTCCTCCAGGCGACCATAAATAGGAATAAGGTAAGGTACCACCATTGAAACCAATATCTATAAACCCATTTAAGGAAGAACAAGATGCATTACCGATCACATCATTGCTTAAGGCAAAGCCACCAGTATTGTTATTAACAGTTCCCGATAAAATAATTGAGCAGCCATTATCATCTGTAACTGTTAGTTCATAATCACCGGCATTTAGTCCTGAAATATCCTCTGAAGTAGCTAAATTATCCCAAGAGAAAATATAAGGTACTACACCACCGGTTACACTCACATCAATTGCTCCAGACCCATCCCCACAATTTTCATCAGCAATCGTATTTATAGTCGCTGTAAATCCTGCTGAGTTATTAATTATATTTTCAGTAGTGTTTAATGTACATCCATTTCCATCTACGACAATTACTGAGTATGATCCAGCTTGAAGATTTATTATATCTTGGGATGTTGCGCTATTAGACCAATTATATGAAATAGGAGCGGATCCTCCTGAAATAGTCAAATCAATTGCTCCGGAAGCATCTCCGCAATTTTCATTTGTGACGCTTGTTGAAACTAACGTTAAGCCATTTGTATTGTTTCCAACGGCATAGGATTCATTCGCGATACATCCTCCAGCACCAGTTATCGTTAATTCATATGAACCCGCTCCTAAGGATGTTATGTCTTCTGTTATTGCTCCGTTTGACCAAATGAAGTTATAAGGACTTAATCCTCCACTAAAACTGACATCAATAGATCCTGAGAGATCACCACAAATTTCATCTGAAATGAGGGAAGATGTTATGTTAATTCCCCCTCCTCCAATAGCGGCTGATGTATTCAAAATACATCCGTTATTATCCGTAACTTCTAAAGAATAGTTTCCCGCATTTAATCCAGTCGCATTAGCCGTAGTTTGACCATCAGACCATAAATATGAAATCGGATTTGCCCCCCCTGTCAAACTTGTCGAAATTGAACCAGATCCGTCGCCACAAAACTCATCAACTGTTCCCGCTATCGCAACAGAAAAACCAGGAGATGAATTGGTAATCGTCTCTACATAATCAATCGTACATCCATTATTGTCAGTTACTGTTAGGGTGTATGAGCCAGCTGACAAACCACTAATGTCCTCAGTTGTTTCTAAGTTTGACCATAGATACGTATAGGGAATGGTTCCCCCTGAAACGGTAATGTCAATTTGTCCTCCACCGTCCGTGCAAATCTCATCCGTTATACTATTTGTTGTCACATTAAGACTTCCACCTTGATTAAATAAAATCAGATTTCCCGTAGTTACAGAACATCCGTTAAAATCAGTAATGGTACAACTATAATCTCCAGAGGATAGTCCCGAAATATCTTCAGTTGTTTCTAATCCTGGCTGCCATAAATAAGTATATGGTGTCGTTCCATTAATAACATTAATATCAATTGAACCAGCCCCGTCACCACAATTCTCATTTGTAATGGTCGTGGTCAAAATTTCTAAATCACCTGCCGTATTAGTTACTTCATAGTCTTGAGACAACAAAGTGCAACCAACGTCATCAGTAATAGTAACCGAATAAGTACCAGCCGATAAAGCAGATAAATCTTGGTTAGTTGAAGAGTTATTCCATAAATAGGTATATGGAGCAACACCTCCTGTAACAGTCAGGTTGATGTTTCCACCACTATTACCACAAATTTCGGGCGAAACAGTTGCACTTTCAGAAAGTGTTCCAGTATTATTTCCAACATTATATGCAACTGTCAATTCACAAGCAGCATCATCTGTTATGGTCAACGAATATGCACCGGTGGCAAGATCATTAATATCTTCTGTAGTTTCTAAATTAGACCAATCAAATGAATACGGAGCTGTTCCTCCACTCACGGTAATATCGATTGATCCATCACCATTTCCACAGTTTTCGTTAGAAACATTAGCGGCATCAACATTCAGCGTACCAACGTCATTTCCAACTATAAAATCTTGAATTAATTCACACTGATTGGCATCAACAATGGTAGCAGTATAGGTGCCTGCTGTTAACCCAGTTTGGTCGTCAGTTGTTGGTCCGTTACTCCAGCTTATAACGTAAGGCATAGTTGCATCCATTACTGTAATATCAATTGAACCTGCACCATTACCACAAGTCTCGTTTAGAAGTGATTCAGTTACAATATTAGTATAGCAATAACCTGAACAATTTGAGACATTATTAATTATGGAGAAATTCTCTTGAGCAGTACATCCATTACCATCAATTACCGTTAAATAATAAGTGCCCACGCCTAATGAAGAGATGTCTTCAGTTATTTCTCCGTTACCCCAAGTGAAACCATAAGAGCCTGTTCCGCCACTCACTGAAATATCAATTGCCCCAGTATTTTGGCTGCATTCATCATTTGTTAATAAGTCCAATGAAATATTGATTGCAGGCAATGCACCTACTACGATATCTTCAGTGTAAACACATCCATTGTCATCTGTAATGGTCAATGTATAGGTGCCTTCAGATAAGCCAGCAAGATCTTCTGCAGAAGAGCCATTAGACCAAGTCCACGTATAAGGAGCGGTTCCACCAGAGGTGACAACATCAATAGCGCCGTCTGATCCTCCAGAGCAAGTTACAGGACTTACTGTAACAACAGTATTCATGCTCGAGATATTATTCAAGTTAAATGTCATAGAATCTACGCAACCATTTCCGTCAGTTGCATATACTGAATAGGTACCTGCGGCTATGCCAGTGAGATCTTCGGTTGTTTGACCTGAGGACCAATTGAAAGTGTAAGGAGGGAAGTCTCCTGTTACAGAAACATCTATTGCTCCATCTGCTCCCCCGCATTGAGCCTGTGAGATAAAACCAGCAACTTCAATTTCATTTGGTTCTGCTATAGTAACCAAAGTGTCTGGGAGATCTGATTGCAAGCTAAGGTTCCAGTTGAATATGTAACCATTATCAAGCCCAAATTGATCTGAAACTTCCAAGGTCCAATCTCCATTTAAATCTGCACCAACAAGCCCGTCAAGATTTTCAAAGGAAGTGTATGCACCAGCGGGCAAATAATTGTCTGTATAGGTTCCTCCAATAGAGGCAGGAATCGTGTGAGTATAGTTACCTGATTCTGCAACCATTGTTCCGTAATTCGGTGTAGCGTTCCAGCAATATTCAAAGCCAACACCAGGGTCGGTTAGGTTCGAGTTTTGACCATCTACTGGACCAGAAGCAAAGGGTTCTCCTAAATCGCATGAACCGCCACCATTAAACTCTTTTAAAATTACTTCTTCTCCTGAAGGTGAAATGACTTTAATTTGCAGGTCTCCTAAGTAAGAATGTTCCATAGTTGCACAAACTTGCTGCAATTGTGAGATGTTATCTAAAGTCTGTCCAGGCTGAAACCCTTGAATATTTAGGATAGCATCATAGGAAACTCCATTCCCGTCTGGCAAAAATGTTGTATCCGCATCAAAAATCCCACCAATTAACAAAGCATCTGCTTTACAGCCATAAATATCATAAACTTGAACAGAATACGTATCAGCATCCAGACCTGTTATTGGGTTAGTAGTATATAGTTCAGTTGTGCCATTTCCCAGATCATCAGTAACGTAAAAAGTATAAGGCAGAAAACCTCCTGAGGCATTGACTTGAATTTCACCAGTACTATTTTCAAAACAAGTCAAGTCTGTGCCATCTAAAGTAAATTCAATTGGTTGTGCGTCATCAATAAATAGAATTGCCGTATCTACCGGAGAACAGAGGTCTGGTTGGTAAATAATGTACACCGTTTCTTGACCTTCTGGAAGTGCATCTGCAAATGTGTTGATAAAGACCGTTCCTTCTGTTTGACCTGCAGGAATAGTAAGCAAGGTGTCAATAAATTCGTAATCAACACCGTTTGTCGCTGAACCTAAAACTTGATATGTAATTTCAGTATCATCAGTTGACGGTGCGTCAATTCCGAAAGTAAAACTAGCAGGGATACATCCCTCTAATGCGATATTGTCTGCATTAACTGTGTTAGTTTGGACTGTAATGTCTTTTGTAAAGCCTGAAAAGTAGCCAGCTGCCCCAACATTTCCACTCAGATTAATCAAGGATACTCGCGTGAGGTCATCTGAGGTAATTGAGATATCTCCTGTATATGAATTTGTCAATTTATAGGTTACATAATCTCCCGTTCCTGTCACGGCATCCCCTGCTCCCAGGGTTATCCCATCTACAACCACAGTTGATCCTGTATTAGCAATAATATTAATTTGAGCGGTACCAATGAAATCGACATCAGGAAGTAAGACTGATTTCGAACCAGAGCAACCAATTGGGGGTAAAAAATTTAGTCCGCATTGTCGCTCATTATCATCTGTGGTTCCATCTCCAGAATTTTCAGTTTGATAAACATATACCGGCTTAGAACTCTCAATGTACATGTTTTCATTGGCCGTAAAGTCTGTTACTTCATAGGTGTAAAATTCACCTGCATTTAAGGTAGTTGTTGCAACTGCATTGCCGTTTAGAAAAATATCTGTGCCATCTGATGTAGCAATCACAATAACTTTTTCATTGTCGACACCTTCACCTTTTATAACAACATATTCATCACCAATTAAATCTAAAGGTACAATTTGATCAATACCCAGGTCTCTACCCGCTTGAGGAACGCCACCAACGAGCGCGTTCCCTCCCAGCCAAGAACCAGAGTTAACAACTATATCTTTATCAGAAGTAATATGAGTTCCATTTACACCATTTATATTATTGGTCGCTCCGGGCTCATCCATATAGGCTGCAACAACATATGATTCGCCCTCATTTAAAACCACTGTTATGTCGTCAGAGGTACCTCCTGTTTGCGGTGCATCTTTAAAAATGACTCCGGTGCTGATATCTGAAATATTAACACTTGTATTGTCTTCGGTGGCCATTATTCCAAAAACGTTGGCTTTTCGATAATCATCACCATTATTATTAAATAGATGGCCCGTCCTAAAGTCTTTACCCAAGGCAGCTTTAGAACCTTTTGAAGTCAATGATCCCGCCTGAGCACCTGCCAAAACTCTTATGTTAACATAAAACGGGGAATTACCCGTCAATATTAATCCTTCATCTGCCATTACGGTGTTCAACTCAGCTTCTTCAACTAGAAACTGGCTCACTGTTCCTGCTCCTAATAAATAATTACTTGAAGCGATATTAGAAATGGTTTGTGTTGTTATTACTGTCCCAGAACCGTCAGTAATCGTTACATCAAATGGAGTAGTCGAAGGCGTACTTAGGACAATGTAATGAGTTCCCTCGTCCTCCCGACCAAACATTGGCGGGATGTAGTGCTTCGTGTCGAGTTGAGCAAATAAAGCTGGGGCAGTGAAAAATACAGTCATCCCGAGCAAAATAAGTTTTATGCTTTTTTTCATGAGTAAGGTTGGTTTTGATGGTGAGGGGCTGTAAAAAAGTTTCGAGCACTCTTTTGCAAAATTCTCTATTTCCTAAATTTAAACTTTTATCCCTAATTTAGCTAACCTAAAATTCTTTATTATGGAAAACCTAATAAAAACGTTTGAATTAAATAAGCAATCTTCAATTACCCAAATCTATGATTTAGGCAAGAATGTTTATAAGATTACGACTGATGTGACATCAGAAATTATTGAGGTTCTCGCTATAGATTTTGATAACAAATCAATGACTATAAGACATAAGCACAACACGCATGATTTGGTTTTTAAAAATAACTTAGATTTAGTGCTTGATAGTATGGGAATTAAGAGGTCTCAGGAAAATCTGCATGCAGATGTTAAAGCACCTATGCCCGGAAAAGTAATTGACGTTGTGGTAAAAGAAGGCGATACAATCGTTAAGGGAGATGCAATTTTAATTTTAGAGGCAATGAAAATGGAGAATGTTCTTAAAGCTGAAAATGACTGTAGCATCAAGAAAATTCTTATAGAACCCTCTCAAAACGTTGAAAAAAATCAAATTTTGATTGAATTAGATCCCGCTTAAGGGGCCGTTGCTTTTATGTCATAAATCCTTCTTACATTTTTAATAAAGTAAGTGAAGATTGGATGTGGCATATCAGAGGTCGAAAGTACTTGTGGACAAAACATAGTAAAGAGCAAAAAATTATGCGTTTTTGATTTCAAAATTTCTGGATCAAAGTATTGATTTCTAGCTCCAATCTCAAATCCCTCACTCAAAACATCTGAATATTGAGGAAGAATAGAGAATCGGGATGAACTATATTCTACATTTCCCTTGTTAAGGTATAGCTTACTAAACTCATCAGATAGTTTTTCCAAGGTAATTCCGGTGAATTGGTTTCCATCAATAAGGTTGTCTGAGATGATTTTTTCCCTCCCTAAGTCAAAACCTTTTTGGGTAAAGTAGGTCTCAACCAAAAGTTTAAAGCAATCTCCAGTGCCTAATACGGGTACGTCTTTCTCAAGAAGCTTAGAAATAATGGCGTTAAAATAAAATGGCTGACGGTAAGGACCAGGAGCAATAATTACACCGTCATAATTTTCATAGAAATCTTCGTTCTGCTCGTTACATTCTTTTTCATTCAACCAATAAAAATTCAATGGTTGGTCTAGAACTTTCTCAACATGCTGCAACGCCTGGTTTGTGGCATTATGTGAGTTGTAAGCAAAATTAAAGTCACCTATGATAGCAATCCTTAAAACTTCTTCCATTTAAATTGTCTATGCAGTTATAGCAAGTTAATAAAAAAAAGGGAGATTCCGAAGAACCTCCCTTTTCAGTTATTAAAGTAAACTTTTATTTAATCTAATCTAAATGCTGATTTCATATGCGCATTTGTCAAACACCTAGCGCTATCAATAACACCATAGTCAGAGTTTAACATTCTACAATTAAACACTGCATCAAACTCCATGTACTCTCCAGTTGTATCCGCGTCATAAGTGAATAGGTTGTAAGTGAAGTTAGATACACAAGTTAAAGTTGTATCACTCACCCAAACTTTTCCATTAGGGTCTGTCCAACTAATTACAACACCATTATCAATCGGATTTGTTGAATAAGGAGGTGGATTAGTTACTGCATTATTAAAAAATGCTTGCCAGTCAGTTGAAGTTGGTTGGTTAGAACCGTCATCTGTCCAATATAAATTTCTCATTTCAATTTCAAAACCTTGATTCATTCCAGAATTCAATACTTGAGTTTGATACTGAGCATCAGACAATGTTGTTGTACTAATAGTCTTAGTCGAAGAGTAAGTACAAGTATCATCATAAGTTAATGATGAATCACCAGTTAAAGTTTGAATTGATCCCTCACAAAGGCAATCAATGTCAACTAATGGCACTGGTGGTGGAATGATTTCATGATCAGTACATGAAGCAATTGCAAGAATTGCAACTAAACCCCCATAAAATAATGTCTTTTTCATTTTTCAAAGTTTCGTTCATACTATTTAAACAATTAAGCCACCGAAAATGTTACAATTGTCTGCACAAATTGTTTTTATAGTTGGGTAAATATATTACTTTTTTACAACATACGGAACTTAAAGCCCTTTAGTTGTCTGGGGTGCTGAGAAAATTAAAGGTTCATTTTTTAACTTGCCTTTTTGAACGACTGAACTCTAAGTTGGATATCTAATTTGTTTATGGGCATATACTTATCTTTAGAAACAGCTGAAACTTCTGCAATAATAGATCGCTCAGAACTATAAAATGATTTAATTATCCCACTCACAGTAACAACTCCGAGAAGAAATGCTTTGTAATACACCTTAAAAATCGGATCTCCTTCAATATTTTCAGAATATCTTTTTAACTCTACAACTGCACCTTCAGTTAAATGATGGTAAACATAGATCATGTCATGGTTCATCAATTCTGAAACTGACAAATTCGCTTTAATGTTAAATTGGCCTCCAAAGCCAAGGTTGTTGATTAGGTTACTCATAATTATGCTCTTATTCTTTTAATATCTCTGCTGAATTGGAAATTTTCTAAAACGATATTTTCTCCAAATACATTTTCAAATTTGTAATCAATTACTTCAGTTCCATCTTGGAAATCCAATTTTGAGACATTTTCTACCTTAAATTCGTATCCCAGGGAAACTATTTTTGCAATAATTCTATTCAAATCTGAATGAGAGATTACTAATTGCGTTTCTATTACTTCATCAGTCATGATGATTTCACAATGCGCAGTAACAAAGGCGTCACCCGTTTCATATGAAACCTCATTCACTTTTATTTTGTTGTAGATTGAATAAATTGTGTTCATAATTGTAATATTTGATACAATGATCGTATAGCAGAACGTAAACTAAATACGTTGTGAAACGTTGGTTAATAATTTCACTTCTTTTGACTGAATCGAATCAATTTTCTAGTACTTTAGTTCTTTCTAAATTATTTATGCCATGAAAAATATTCTAGTAATAGGTGCAGGGCTTTCTGCTTCTTCAATGCTTCGTTACTTTACTGATAATGCTGAGAAAGAGGATTGGCAAATAAAAGTTGTGGACCGAGATGCCAACTTAGCTAAATCAAAAGTTGGAGACTGTTCTCGCGCTGAAGGATTCTCAATCAATGCATTAGATGCTACCGAAAGAGCTCCTCTAATTGAATGGGCAGATATCGTAATCTCTATGTTGCCAGCAAGATTTCATATTGACATTGCAAGAGACTGTGTTAAGTTCAAGACTAGCCTCATCACACCTTCATACATTTCAAAAGAAATGAAGGCGATTCAAGAAGAAGCCCAAGAAGCTGGCATCATCATCATGAACGAAATTGGGGTTGACCCTGGAATCGACCATATGTCTGCAAAAAAGATTTTAGATGAGATTGAAGAGAAAGGTGGTAAAATGCACATTTTTGAATCATTTACAGGAGGGTTAATCGCACCAGAAAGTGATGACAATCCATGGAATTATAAGTTCACTTGGAATCCGAGAAACGTTGTTTTAGCCGGACAAGGGGCAGCAGCAAAATTCATTCAAGAAGGCTCTTATAAATACATTCCATACAACAAACTATTTAGAAGAACCGAGATCATCAAAATTGAGGGTTATGGCGATTTTGAAGGATATGCAAATAGAGACTCTTTAAAGTATAGAGAGAAATACGGATTAGAAAATATTCCAACTATCTACAGAGGTACCTTCAGAAGAAAAGGCTTTTCAAAAGCATGGGACACTTTTGTTCAACTTGGAGCTACAGATGACTCTTACACTATAGAAGGAAGTAAAGACATGACAAAACGTGACTTTATTAATTCTTTATTGCCATACAACCCAAATGATTCGGTTGAATTAAAACTTCGACATTATCTTAAAATTGATATGGATGATATTATTTGGGATAAGCTTGTTTGGCTCGGAATTTTTGACAAAACTAAAATGGGATTTTCTGAAGACGTTACTCCGGCTTACTTTCTGCAAAAGATTTTAGAAGAAAAATGGAGTCTTGGAGCTAATGACAAAGACATGATTGTAATGTGGCATAAGTTTGTTTACGTCCTAAACGGAAAATTCAATGAAATCAATTCAAGTATGATTTCAATAGGAGAAGACCAAACTTATACGGCAATGAGTAATACTGTTGGTTTACCTTGTGCAATCTGCGCCAAACTTATTTTAAATGGAACTATTCAGATGAAAGGGGTCCATTTACCAATTCACAAAGAGATATATGAACCAATTCTTAAAGAATTAGAAGAGTTCAACATTATTTTCAAGGATAAAGAAATTGATGAGCCTGTTCTTTATCACGAACCCGCTACAGTTTAAACCGAAAGTGCTACTACTTCGGTAACGGCATCAATGTTTGCTTTTAATAATTGCTCAATACCACCTTTTAGAGTGGCTGTTGATGACGGACAGCCAGAACAAGACCCCTTTAGCTCTACCGTAACTACACCATCCTCAAAGCCAACATACTCTATCGCTCCACCATCATTTTCAACTGCAGGTTGAACATACTGCGCTAATAAATCTAAAATTGTTTCATCATGATCTGAAGGAGAAAATGCTTTTCTAACTGCTTGCTCTTCTTCACTCTTTGCCTCAATGGTTGGCATTAAAATTAAGATATCCTTTCCATCCGCTATCCATTCTCTAATAAAATCTCGAACTTCCATCATGATGAAATCCCAATCAACATTGTCTGTTTTTGTAATGGTAATAAAGTTTCCTGAAATAAAAACACCATCAACAAATGGGAATTGAAACATTGCCTCTGCCAAAGGTGAATGCCCTTTAGCTTCAGCCATTGAATTGAATTCAACAGTTGCATTATCAATAAGTAAGTACTTGTTGGCTACGAATTTCATAGTCAACGGATTTGGTGTCATCTCTGCGTATAAAGTTACCGGTACTCTTGCTTCTGCCATCTTCTTGTTTTTTTACAAAATTAACTCAATTTATTATCCGCTAAGCGAATACTGCTAGAGATTTCGTTAATTTAAACTTATGGAAAGGAGAAAATTCATTAAAAACTCAGCAGGATTAGCCCTTGGAGCCTACGCCTTATCATCTTTTCAAGATAGAGAAGAACTACTTACAGTAAAACCTATGGGTTTAATAAAAGGTGATTTAATTGGGATAACTGCACCTGCCGGATCGATCTGGAATAAAGCTCACATCAACAAAATTGAGAAAATATTAGCAGATCTTGGATTCAAAACCAAAGTGGGAGAAACGAATTACTTGCAAGAAGGATATCTAGCCGGATCGGACAAGATTCGAGCTCAAGAGTTAATGGATATGTTCAAGGATTCCTCGATTAAAGGGATTCTTACTATGCGTGGAGGTTGGGGCTGCGCAAGGATTTTAGACTTATTAGATTATGACCTCATTTCGACTAACCCAAAAGTAATTATGGGGTTCAGTGATATCACCTCTCTCATCAATGCAATACATATAAAAACGGGGCTTGTCACTTATCATGGGCCATGCGGATATTCATCTTGGGGCGGTTTCTCTACTAAACAAGTCATAAATTGTTTGGTAAAAGGACAACCGTATGTAATGACGAACCCTGCCGACTGCATGGAAAAACTAAAAACTTGGTCAAAAGGAAAAGCGAAGGGGAAATTAATAGGCGGTAATCTTACAGTCATATCTTCAATGGTTGGAACTTCATTTGAACCTTTGTGGAAAGATAAAATTCTCTTTTTAGAAGAAATTAAAGAAGAGCCTTATCGCATAGATCGCATGCTTTGGCAACTGAAACAGGCTGGTGTTTTTGAACTCATTTCTGGACTGGTGATCGGTTCATTCAGAAAATGTAATCCTGAGGAGCCTGAAAAATCATTCTCATTAGATGATGTGTTCGAACAGCACTTTTCTTCCTTGTCAATTCCAGTTTATCAAGGAGCGAGCTTTGGTCATATAACACACAAATTTACACTTCCAATAGGTGTCGAGGCAGAAATTGACGCTGATAACTTTACGATTAGCACTCTAGAGAAATCAGTTATCGTATAGGAAACCGAATTAATAGCAATTGTCTAAATTTGCGGCAATGAAGTACTTCAATTTTGAACGAATGAAATTTCCCGCATTGACATTTTTATTGTCATTTGCAGTGCTGTTTTATTTCTTTCATACCGTTCTTCTTTCCCCTAACTCATACCTCTTTGCTTCAGGTGGTGACGGTATAAAAAACTATTATACCTACATGTTTCATGCTAAGCACGACAGCTCTTTTTGGGAGTTTACTGGCATGAATTATCCTTACTACGAAAATGTTATCTATACTGACGGCCACCCTCTTTTTTCATACCTTATCAGAAGTGTTGGTTTACAATCATACGGAGTTGGAATTTTAAACTTTTTGCTCTTATTATCTTTCCCAATTTGCTCGGTTTTCTTGTTTTTAATCTTAAGAAATTACAAAGTAGAAAAACTATGGGCAATTGTTGCGGCAATTGCTATCACCTTTTTAACTCCGCAAATTTTCAGGCTTACTGGACATCTCTCATTAAGTTATGTCTTCGCAATTCCGGCAATGTGGTGGTTATTAATAAAGTGCAATAACTCAAAATCACCTGGTATTTGGGCAGTGATTAGCTTTCTGTATGTATTTGCCTTCTTTTTTACACACCCGTATTTAGGTATAATTTTAAGCTTTTTCTGTTTGGCATTTTGGTTTTTAGTATATGTCTCAGACCGATCACAATGGAAAACTGCAATGGGTTTTGTAACCGTTCAACTCATTGTCCCCTTCACTCTTCTTAGGCTGCTTATTTTTTCTTTTGATGACCATTTCAACAGAATGGATATTCCTGCAGGTTTCTATACTTATTACGCTGGATGGGGGAGTGTTTTGTTGCCTCATGACGGACCTAGTTCAGATGTAGCAAGAGCAATTGGGTTCAGGTTTAATAATTGGGAGTCGTGGGCATATATAGGAATGACCACTATATTTTTCTTCTTAACAATAATAATTTATTCGTACATTAAAAGAAAAAGCCTTGCATTCAAACTCATATTTAAACATGAGTTATTTCTGTTTTTTTTAGCTGCAGTATTAATCTTAATCTTCTCTTTTTGTTGGCCGTTTAAATTTACTTGGTTCAGATGGATAACAGATTCTATTGGGCCTTTAAAGCAGTTTCGTGTATTAGGTAGGTTCACTTGGGTGTTTTATTACGTATTCACATTAACAACCATTATAACTTTCTTTCACCTTTATAGAAAACAAGGAAAGCACATAGCTCTAGGAGTCTTTTTCGGGATTGGGATGGTGTATTATTTCGTAGAATCATATAGCTTGAACGTTAAAATAGCAAATCTCATTTCGCAAAGTGACAATGTGTTTATAGAAGATAAGGCAAGTGCAGACAACCTTGATATCGCGGATTATTTGGTGAATAATGATTATGATGCATTCATCTTTTTACCATTCACTCATATGTCAAGTGAAAACATGATGATATTAGGTAAAGAAGAAGCAAATTTTGACTCCTTTGTTCTCTCATATTACTCTGGATTACCAATGCTTAACTCTGTTTCCTCAAGACTTTCACAAGACGAGTCAATCAAGTTTAACAACTTTTTTGGACCTGAATTTGTAGAAAAAGAGCTGGTTTATGATATAGATGAGCATGCAAAAATTGCTATTGTGACCAATGAGAATTATCTGAACATGAATGAGCTAAGAATGATGTATTCTCATGAATACACATATCAAAACGAATCGTTCTCGGTTTGCACCTTTGATAGACATAGCTGGAATACGACTTTCTACTATGATCAGGTTAAAAAGGAAGAACAAGAAGCAAAAATTTCGCTTAAAGACGGGTGGAATTCAACAGCCGATAATTGGTTCTATTATGACTCTTGGGATGAGCAAAAAGGAGAGAGTTTAAAAGGAAAAGGGGCTTATGCTAATACCAAAGGTAACTACCCTATTTTGGCAGATTTTTCTACAGACTCATTAAAGAACGGAAAATACATGGCTTCTTTTTGGTACAATCATAAAGTCGATAGAGCTGATATCATTGGAGTTGTAGAGCTCGGTTTAGATTCGGACTCTAGCTATTGGGCCGCAACTTCTAGTATTGCTCAGAGCACACATATTGTAGGTCATTGGATGTTAAGCACCTTAGAATTTGAAATCACAGATAAAGTGCAAAACGTAAAAATATTTTTGTCTGGTAATGACAGCGGCGAACCTTATATAATTGACGAATTGTTAGTTAGAAGAATTGAAGACCCATCACTCTTCAATAGGGCTAAAATGGGAGGAACCAATTATACAATCTATAATAATTACTGGCTCAGGGAAGATTCATTTTCGGAATAAGACCTTGATAAAGTTTCCAAACTCTGTTAACAGTACCCTTGTATTCACTTTTGAAAAGACAACATTTGGCTTAAGATCTACATGAACTTTTTCAATAGAAAGTTTATTTCGTGCAGCTAACTTTATAAACTCAAGGTCAAATAAAAACCTGTCTATTTTTGTTTTCAAAAAGATTGCTGCTCCATCTTGATCATATCCTTTCAATCCACATTGCGAATCATCAGTAGGAAGTCTTAAAAATATTTTAAGTGTCCAGCGCAGAGTTTTAGAGACTACCTTTCTAAACCAAGGGGTTTTATTGTAGTAGTCTTTTCCTCTGTGTCCTAAAGCAACAGAAGAGCCACTAAGTAAAGTATTTGCAATTGCCAAAACACTTTCTTCGTGATAAGGAAAATCAATATCAGTATAGACAATGTAATCTGTCTTTATTGTCTTTACACCTTCTCTTAGTGCATAGCCTTTTCCTCTGTTCTGCTCATAGTTTACAAAGTCAGTATTGATAACATTGGTAGTGATATAATCTTGTTGATTGGACGAGCAGTTCTTTGAAGATCCGTCATTCACAATAACCAAATGAACTTCTTCTACTTTATCTTTAAGTCGATTTTTAACAATACCCATAGATTTTACTACCTCTTGCTCCCAACCTTCTGGAGGGTTATA
>JAKVAS010000064.1 GCA_022448165.1 Crocinitomicaceae bacterium
AATGACCATTTACCTTCTTCTAGATGGTCCGGCCAGTCTCCTTTAAGACGGATTTCAATTGGAACTTCACTTCCTTCAATAATCGCAACTGCGTCAAAGTATTTTTTTAAATCCTTAGAAATCACTCCTTGTTCAATGGCAATATCCCGAAATTTAGAAATACTATCATATGCTGATTCAGGAATATTAATTGCTATCTTTTTCTTTTCAAAATCTTGAAAAACTCCAGAAGCAAAATGCTCAATATGCAGTTCATCAAAATATACAGACTCTTCATTTGGATTAAAACAGTAAACTTTAATTGACTTCATTCCTTTTGAAACCACAAAAGAAGTCATCAATTTACACCAATCCCCTTTCCTTTCAATTATCGTCTTTGAAGAAGAATAGCTAATTCCTTCATCATCTGCGATCACAATTGTTCCTAACTCCTCACTTCCCTTTTTCCAAACATATGCATGGATTCTTTCTCCCTCTTTCAGATCTTCAAATACATATGTGAACCCGAACTGATTATCCTTGTTTATTTTGATTGAATACTTCCCCTCAAACGCAAATTCACTAGTTCGTGCATTTGACCCCATAAATAGAGTTCCGTTAGTTTCAAAATCATCTCCTGAAACCTTTTCAGCATCGCAGAAAATTTGTTCTCCAACATTTGCGTCAGCCCCTCCCTTAATCGAAGCATTAACTTTCGTTGCATGATCGCAACTAATCAACATGCTAACCAGTGTAAAAAACAAATAAGTATGGAGATATTTCATTCTATTCTTCATTAAGTGCACGAAGTTAAAAAAATTGAACCTAAGGAATATCTCGTGTCAAGAACTATTTCTATTTTTAGAAAATGAAAGTAAACAACGTAGCTTCATCTCTCATTATTATTACGCTTATACTTCTAGCACTTTTTTTTGGTCAGTCGATCATCGTTCCTTTTCTTGTAGCGCTTCTTATTTGGTTCATAGTAAAGAAAACACGTAACATGATTGACAAAGTAAACTTTGCGCATAAATACATCCCGCAATGGCTAAAAACAGGTATTGCTTCGTTAATAATCTTTGGTATTGTAATGTTATTGGGGCAACTACTAACCTCAAACATTGAAGAAATTGCACAATCATACGACAGATATGCTTCAAACATTGAACATGTTGCAAATGAAATCAGTCAATTGTTAAATATTAATTTAACGGAAGAAATCCGTATGTTCTTAGATGAATTTGATTTTTCAACAACCTTACGATCAGTATTCAATTCAATCTCAGACATCCTTGGGAATTTACTAATGATCTTCTTTTATGCATTATTCTTATTCATCGAAGAAGGTTCATTTACGCAAAAAATGAAACTGGCCTTTACGGACACTCAACAATATGAGCAATTCATGTTGACTTCTACGAAAATTGATAAAATGCTATCAAGCTATATCAGTTTAAAATCTTTAGTCAGTTTAATTACAGCATCTTTAAGTTTCATTGTTTTTTGGTTCATTGGAATCGATAGCCCTTTCTTTTGGTCCGCATTAATTTTTGTGTTCAACTTCATACCATCCATCGGCTCAATTATCTCAACTCTATTCCCAGCATTATTTTCACTCATTCAATTCGGGACATTCCCCCCTTTCTTGATCATTATCTTTGTAGTAGGTGGTGTTCAGGTACTTATTGGTAATTATATTGAGCCAAGACTAATGGGAAATACTTTGAACATAAGTCCATTAGTTGCAATTATAGCTTTAGCAATTTGGGGTGCAATTTGGGGAATTACCGGAATGCTTTTAAGTGTACCTATAACGGTTGCAATGATTATTGTAATGGCACAATTCCCTAAAACCCGACCAATCGCCGTTTTATTTTCCGAAAAAGGAAAAGTATAGGTTGGACTATTTCTTTAATCCAAATTTTTCTTCAGCAATATCGGCAACATACCCCCCAATTGAAAGAGATGCTGTAGCAGCTGGGGAAGGTGCATTTAATACATGAATTGCATTCTCATGATGTTCAATTTTGAAGTCATCCCGAGTATCTCCATCTTGCCCTAAAAGTAATGCCCTTACTCCTGCCCTTCCTGGTTTTAAATCATCCATTGTTAAGGAAGGAACCATTCGTTGTAATGTTTTCAAAAACAATTTCTTTGAGAACGCACGTCGATATTCATTTATCCCGAATTTCATGTTCTTAAAGAATAATTTCCATGTTCCTTTATAGGTTAAAGCATCCCAAGAATCTTTGAGGGAAAAAGAAGTCTTTTTGTATCCTTCACGCTTAAATGTAAAGACTGCATTTGGGCCACATTCGATCTCCCCATCTGTCATTCTCGTGAAGTGAACTCCCAAGAATGGAAAATCTGGATTTGGTACTGGATAAATTAAATTCTTAATCTTATGTTTTCCTTGCTCCGTCAATTCATAGTAATCTCCGCGAAAACCAACAACTTTTTCTTTTAGTTTAACCCCGTCCTTTTTTGCCAACCGATCCGCATGAAGCCCCGCACAAAAAACTAAGTTCTTTGCTTTTATATTTCCTTTTGAGGTAACAATTACAGATTCATTTTCGTCCTTATTAATGGCTGTTACTTCATGCCCTAAGAACATTTTACTTTCAGATTGAGCCGCCAATGCAAGTTCTGCCATTTTATCTGTAGCACCACGAAAATCAATAATTCCTGTACAAGGAACCCAAATACCACCAATACTCTCACAAAAAGGCTCAATTTCTTTCACCTCTTCTGCCGTAATCTTCTTAATTCCTTCAATTTCGTTTTTTAACCCCGTTTGAAAAATCTTATCCATATACGGTAACTCTTTTTCATCAGTAGCAACAACCACCTTTCCACACACATCATGCTTGATCCCGTGTTCTTTAGCAAATGCAACTAATTCATGACGTCCTTGGATGCAATTCTTTGCTTTCAGCGAACCAGGCGTATAATATAATCCTGAGTGAATTACCCCAGAATTATGTCCAGTTTGGTGATCAGCAAGTAAAGACTCTTTCTCGATCAATGCAATTTTCAATTGCGGATTACGCGTTTGAAGTTTATAGAATGTAGCAGCTCCAACAATTCCACCACCAATAATTGCAATATCATACGTCATAACAAACGAATTAAAGTTTCGCCGCAAAAGTAATCATTCGTTCTATTAGATTCAATGCTTCAAAAGAATCATTAAGTAAAATCATTAAACAACAAAAAAGGAGGACCGTAGTCCTCCTTCTTAATATTTGAAATTTGATTAGAATTTAGTTCTTAACGAATTCCTCGATATAAACACCTTGAGCAGTTACAATCTTTACTAGATAATGTCCTGCAGGAATTTCAGTTAAGTTAACACTTGAACTGGCAAAGGTTCCAAGCGCATTCATTTTTTCACGAATAATTTCTTTACCCATAAGGTCAACAATTTGCATTTCTGCCTGATTACCAACACTTCCACTCAACTCTACATTCAACATTCCACTTGTCGGATTTGGGAATAAGACAATCTTGTGATCTAAATTCTCGTCTTCTACATCAACGGTAAAACCAACCGAAAAATTGTATCTGTGGAAATTTCCAAAATCAGCAGGGAAAAATTCAAGAAACCCTCCACCTACTAAGCGCAGACGAAATTGCCCTGTTGTTTCTCCTTCTACTTGACTTGAATACCAGAATCCAATTCCATCATTATCACTATCCTCTAGAATAATACTATAGCAACCAGCTTCCAGATCAAATGTATCTTTATAGTTTGTTTGATTTTGCAGATTCACACGTTCAAATATGATATTTCCATCTGTATCTTCTAATCTCCACTTATTTTCAAATGCTTTATTGTTTGTAATAAACTCAACAAAAAAAGGACCATTTATGACTTCAGGAGAATCGTAATTTGTTGTTTTCGCATTATTTGGTGTGTATTCATCAATCCACTCTCCATTAATATCTTGAATTTGTGCTGTAAATGTATGACTCCCATTAAAATCAGTCCAGAAGTTAATGTCATCTACAGGAATCTCTACTACTTCCTTCTCTAAAAACTCAAGGTTTCCTGTCCATGCAAAATCAATTGGCTGCCCAACACTCACATAAATTCTGATCGTTGCACTTGTTAACAATTGCTCTCCCGTATTCTGAATAATCACACGCGGATTTTGACAACTAGGATTCCATTTTCCGTAATACTCCCAATTATTAGGATTTAAAATGTCGACAACAGCAGCATCATGTTGAAAGTTAGGTGCAGAATATGAGATCAAATCAAGAGCAGCTACATAGTTTCCATTTCCTTGTTCTAAATCATTTGAAGGAATATCTTCAATATCATAGTCAATTGTTACTGATGTCCCTGGTGTAACGTAAGGTGTTAAATCATGATCATATTCTTTGACCAAGTCTCCTGGACACCAACCTTCTCGGGCATAGGGCCAAGTTCCCCCCTGACTTACATTTGGATTATCTCCACAAGCCGTTTCTTCCCAAATTTCCCAATTAAAAACCTCTGTTCCATCAACACTAATCATATGATCTTTTGAATCCCACTCGCAACAATTAACATTTCCATTATGCCCATGTCCTGTAAAACGAGTTTTAATCTTAAACATTTCAGATGTATCTGAAAGTAATACTTGTGTTGCTGAAAGCGAATTGTCATTATCTAAGTTTGAATATGAATAACTCTTCCAATCACTCCAAATTGGTTCGCGATCATGAACATCCCTCGGAGGAATCCCTTCAATAAATGCAAACTTCAAATCAATTAATTCCTGTGTATTATGTGCTGCTAAATCAACAACATCCTTCAAATACATCTGATAATCAGTAACATCATACACCCAAGAAAAACCTTGTGGACCTAAGTCAAATTGAATCCCATAAGGGGTAATAAATCTTCCAATTTCTACATCATGTATAACCTCATAAGCGGCTTCAAAATAGGTTACTACTTCATTATTCAAAACATCTGTTCCATTAAAAGGCGTTGACGCTATCACAGTTCCGGCGTTGTCAAAAACCTCTTCAGCACCTTCAGGAGTAGCGAGAAACGCATTAACAATCTCAATGTGATTATTCACTTGACCGAATTCAAATACAACCTCAGGTTCTTTTGTCACGATATATGGAATTTCAACATCTGTAACCGATCCAGAAACAGTTCCCTGGCCAAAAGCAATTACCGGACGATTAGTATGTCCTTTTGAAACCAATGGACGTTCAGAGAAATCAATCATTCCTGTCGTTGAAGGCATCAAAAGGTTAGAGTTTACGCTTTCATCAATGGCATAATTTACACCATCAAATCCGTAATGCACAAGTAGATTTGTCCAATTAGGATTAGAAGCCGTAGCAGTATACTTATCATACCAAGCAGCAATGGTAGCATCATCAATTGCAACATTGTACAATTCAAAATTATCCATTTTACCTGTCCAATTATTTGTTAAAGATCGATTAGCTCCCAAAACTAACCTATGTAAGTTTCCTATAGATCGGGTCTTATCAATTCCACTATGGAATAACACACCATCCTTAAAAATCTTCATTTCACCTAAAGCCAAGTCTTTCACAAAAGCCCAATGATGCCACTCGTTATCAATTCCAGTCATCGGAAGATCAATTCTATCAAACCCATCACCTTCTCCACAATCCCAATACATCCTGTTATTACTCCATGGAAAGTGAATATTCAACACTCGATTATTCAATGTATCATACCCTTCAATAATTGAAGTATTTACACCTGTATTACCTAACCCTTTGGCCCAAAATGCAATTGTAATATCATCCCCTAACTCCACATCTGAAAATTCAGTTAATGCGTAATTGGAACCATCAAAATCCATAACGCCATTTCTTACTCCATATGATAAGGCATGATTTGCAATAGACGTTTCAGTATCAAATTCAATTTGATTCGTTTGTAATTCACCTGGTGACTCAAATGTAAATTCGACAATAAGATTATCTGTTCCATTCCACGTAAACGGTTGATAAAACAAAAGTTCATTTTCTCCAGTAACAAACTCATTTGCTCCTACAGTTGTTCTTGATAAATTATATACCTCTGTAAAACCTGATTGATGAAAATTCGTTATAGACACATCTGAAGTTGATTTCAATGAAATTGATGGATATAAAAGCTCTCCGTTATTGGTAATCCCAGAAACTGGAACAAAAAGACTCAATGATTGTAAGTCTCCTGCAGTAATTCCAGAATTATTTAATTCTGTTGCAGTAATCAACATTTGAAAACAATTTCCTCTTTGCGTAAAATCAAATGGCTCCGTCGAAGTAATAGAACTTGAAAGCACAGTATTAGTTGCAGTTGAAGCACCCGATCTCATCATTTCATTTCGAACATAAGTATCAAATTTATCTCCTCCGAATGGAATATAATTATAGGTAGAAGTAGACTGATAATTATTTAAATATCGATCGTTATCTACTTGCGTAGAATCATAATCTCCAGTATGATCAAAAACCCTTGTATAGGTTAAGTAATCCCATTCTCCGCAATCATAATTATCCCATGGCGTTAACGCACTACATTTTAATTTGTAATACATTAAAACTTTTTCAAAACGCTTATCATTTAACTCTGGTGGGAATGTAAAATCTGCCCTACGGGTAGAAATAGAATCAAAAGTGAATGTTTGAACCCAAGTAGTATCTTGAGCTATAGATGATGTTCCAATGGCTAGAAACAAAATAAATAATAGTCTTCTCATATTGCTTTCTTAATGAAATTAAAATTGTCGCAACAAGATAGAGAATCGATCGCTCTCAATGGAGAAACCTGCGTTTACAAAGTGTTTACAAGCTAGAAGAAATGTACTACATCCTTTTTGTAAAGCCTAAAAACAGGTAAAATATTATGAGTAGGCTCGTAGTAAGCACTTTTCTTGTAAATAAAATATAATTGATCCCATTGGCTTTTTGCAAACTCGACATCCTCTAATTTCTTCTTTTCAAGTTCCGCTTTTAATTGAGGATTTTCGTCCAACAAATCTTTTGCTATATCCTCAAATACATACGCTGAGAAATATTCTTTTTGCTGAAGATAACTATCAAAAAAATTCCATGCAAAATAACTATCTGGCATCCCAGCCTCCAATGTAGATACAATAAATCGTTTATTTCTTTGATCTATCGGAATGAAGAAATCTCCTTTTTTCAATTGCACCTTATCTACTGTTGACTCAAGCTCTAGATTATTATGTAAAAAGTGTCCTTCATATGGCTTCTTAACTGATGTAAAATCAATTACTTTCATTTTTTCGACATCTATACGATTGTCGTGGGTAATCTCTTTAAGAACTACTCCGTTAGCCTTTAAACGTTCAATTACATCTACACATTGTTTACCAATGATATAACCATAAGGTAAATCCAGAGTATCCTTAGCATCATACCTATTTGCATAAGGAATAAACTTCTCAAATGGTTGATCCCTATGATATTTCAATCGTTCTAGTCCACTAACATCACTCTTCTCATAAGTATGTTCATATCCTTTGAATAAAAGCGAATCTCGATCATCACTTAATCTATAATTATATGAGAAATTTGTCATTTGTTTATCATACAAAAAGGCTTCTGTCCTTGCTGCTTCAATATCCTTTTTATACTTTTTTACCCACTTAAATGTTTCATCCAAAAATGAGAGTGTCGCTTGCGTACGTTCTTTAAATGGTTTTAACATATGCGTTTCCACCGTAAAGCTAATTGTATTAAACAACGAAGCATATCCCATTGAATACCTTGGTAGATCATTAAAAACACTCATTCCATCTTCAGGAACTTCCTTTAATAAATTCACGTACGGAACCATTCCAAAACCATTTTCACCTACACATTTAACAAGGTCCGGTAACAATTTATCATGTGTCAACTTTGATATTGAGGGAGCCATTCTATCAGCAACGGATGCTATATAGGTAAGGGTATACTGATAATCAGCACCATTTGAAACATGAGTATCAATAAAAACATCAGGGTCCAATCCATGAAAGATTTTAGAAAAAGTGAACATATTCTTAGAATCCATTTTGATAAAGTCTCTATTTAAATCAAGATTCTGGGCGTTTCCCCTAAAACCATATTCTTCCGGTCCATTTTGATTTGCACGACTTGTAGAAGATCTATTCATCATGCCACCAACATTATAGGCTGGAATAATTCCAATAACAGGCATCCCCTTCTGTTTCTTCCCACCTTCTATCCAGTCGTTGATCCAAATAAGACATGCATTAATCCCATCTGGCTCTCCGGGGTGAATACCATTGTTGATTAAAATAGTTGTGGATTGGCGAGCAAATTCAAAAGTCTTCAAAGAATCTTGCTTACCATTTAGAATACAAACATAAATCGGCAAGCCATAATCTGACATCCCCATTGAGTACAACTCAATTTCAGCATGCTCCTCAGCAAGTTCCTCGTATATATTAATTAACTCAAGATAAGTAGGTGTTGTATTACCTTCGAATTGCGCCAAGAGTGATAAATTCGCAATTAATGCGATCATTAGAGTGATCAATTTCAATTTGCTCATGTATTGCTAGTTAAAGACGTGCGAATTTAGTTAATTTTGCTCTATGCGAATTGACATTCTCACCATACTTCCCGACCTATTGCAAGGTCCTTTTTCTGACTCAATAATGAAACGAGCTCAAGAAAAAGGGCATTTAGAACTCTTCATTCATAATATTCGAGACTATTCTTCGAGTAAACAAAAGAACGTAGACGACTATCAATATGGAGGAGGAGCTGGAATGGTTATGTCCATTCAACCTATAGCTGATGTAATCGAAAAACTTAGTTCCGAAAGAGAATACGATGAAATTATCTACATGACACCAGATGGCGAACTACTGGAGCAGTCAACATGTAATGACTTAAGTTTAAAGGGAAACATTATTATTCTCTGCGGACATTACAAAGGTGTAGATGACCGCATTCGTCAGCATTTAATAACGAAAGAAATTTCAATTGGGTCTTATGTTTTGTCTGGTGGGGAATTAGGAGCAGCCGTGCTCGTTGACAGTATTGTCCGTTTAATCCCAGGTGTTTTGAATGATGAAACATCCGCATTAACAGATAGCTTTCAAGATAATTTATTATCCCCCCCGGTATATACAAGACCACCTGAGTATAACGGATGGAAAGTTCCAGAAGTATTACTCTCCGGAAACTTTAAAAAAATTGAACAATGGCGCGAAGAAAAAGCACTAGAAAGAACACAAGAGCGTCGTCCTGATCTTTTAAAATAATGAGTGATTTAAAACCAATTATTGATGGTCTCCGAAACGGAGACGTAATTTTATACCCAACAGATACGATATGGGGAATCGGATGTGATGCCACGAATGACGAGGCATGCAAACGCATTATTGATTTAAAAAAACGATCTGAAAATAAAAGTTTCATACTATTAGTTGATGGCTTTCCGATGCTGCAGCGTTACATCCCGGAATTTCATGAGGTATGTTACGATTTAGCAGATTTAGCGACACGACCATTAACAATCATTTACCCGAATGCAAAGGGGCTTGCCCAAAGTGTACTGGCAAAAGATGGCTCCATTGGAATTAGAATTACAAATGACCCAACCTGCTTAAAACTCATTAGAGGAATGCGCAAACCCTTAGTGAGTACTTCCGCTAATATCTCCGAACAAAAATCCCCTACCCGATTCGACGATATCTCTGAAGAACTAAAAATCGGTGTCGATCATATTGTAAAAGAACGTTTAAATGAAACCTGCTCAACACCATCTCAAATCATTAAGATTAGTATTTCTGGTGATGTAAAAGTTATCCGTAAATAACCCCCTTCATTTAACGGTTTGTTTAAACCACTCCTTCGTTTCATTTAGTTTACCGATATATTTCACTTTCCAGCCTGTAATTATATAGAATCTTTATCTTTGCATCCGCAATGAATTTAAACTATAGTCAGTATTTAAAACATCCTGTGTTCAAAGTGGCTTCGGAAATTGTTTCGGAGTATAACTTAGAAGCATACGTTATTGGTGGTTTTGTACGTGATTTAATCATAGGCAGGCCATCGAAAGATATTGATATCGTTGTTATTGGAAATGGCTTGGAACTCGCAAAAAGTTGTGCAAAGAAACTACGCGTAAAGAAAGTTTCTCTTTTCGAGAATTTTGGTACCGCGCAATTTGTATATAAAGACTTAGAAGTTGAATTTGTGGGAGCTCGAAAAGAATCCTATCGAAGAGATTCTCGAAAACCAATTGTTGAAGATGGAACACTCTCAGATGATCAAAATCGCAGAGACTTTACCATCAATGCAATGGCCTTAAGTCTTCATAAAGATAATTTCGGTGATCTAATTGACCCTTTCAATGGATCAGAAGACCTTGAAAAAGGAATCATACGAACTCCATTAGAACCAGACACAACATATAGTGACGATCCTTTAAGAATGATGCGTGCCGTTCGTTTTGCATCCCAACTTGGTTTTAAAATTGAACGCCATAGCCTTGAATCTATAGCCAGAAATGCTCATCGATTATCTATCATTTCTCAAGAGAGAATCATGGATGAATTGAATAAAATCATTCTATCAGAAACACCTTCAAGAGGTTTTAAATTGTTGTATTCAACAAAATTACTTCATGAGTTTTTCCCTGAGATGATTGCGCTATATGGAGTTGATACGCGCCAAGGGAAATCGCACAAAGACAACTTCTATCATACATTAGAAGTATTAGATAACATTTCTGAAAATACTAACGACCTTTGGTTACGTTGGGCAGCTATTATGCATGACATTGCTAAACCCCCTACGAAAAGGTTTGACAAAAAAGTGGGTTGGACATTTCATGGTCACGAAGATTTAGGTGCCAAAATGGTTCCGAAGATTTTCAAACGAATGAAGCTCCCACTAGATCATAAAATGAAATATGTACAGAAATTGGTTCGTTTACATTTGCGTCCAATTTCTCTTGTTAAAGGCCATGTAACTGACTCTGCCGTTCGTCGATTATTATTTGAAGCTGGAGATGATGTAGATGATCTTATGATTTTATGTAATGCTGATATCACTTCGAAGAATGAATTTCGCGTTCGTAAGTACAAGCAAAACTTTGTAATCGTTCAGGAAAAACTGCGCACGGTTGAAGAGAAAGATCGTATCAGAAATTTCCAACCACCAGTATCTGGACAATTGATAATGAGTACATTTGGTATTAAACCTTGTTTTGAAGTAGGACAAATAAAAGGGAAAATCAAAGAGGCAATACTCGAAGGAGAAATACAAAATGACCCGGAGGAAGCATTTCAATATATGCTCAAAGTGGGAAAAGAAATAGGACTTGAAACTAAAGCGGAATAATAACCGTAATCAACAATACCTTTCGGTTAATAATCAAATCAATGGCAGGATTAAAATTTAGAGTACTTCTAGACTCAAAAGATAAAAACGAAGTATTTCGCGACATTCTGATTTCGGACAGCGATAATTTCGAATCATTATACCGAGCAATTGTTGATGCGTATCAATTTTCAAATGATCAAATGGCTTCATTCTATATGTCCAACGACAATTGGGATAAAGGTCATGAAATAAGCTTATTTGACATGTCATTTGGAGAAGATCAAGATTCTATTCAGCCCGGAGTTATGTCTACTTCGATAATTAGAAACTTTATACAAGACGGAGATCAAAAGATAATCCTTGTTCATGACTTCATGCGCATGTGGATATTCCTAATTGAACTAATCGGATTTGAAGAGGCTACCCCCGACCGACCGAAAACAATATTAACAGTTGGAAACGCCCCTGCTGAATCCTCTAAACCTGCCGACGACGAAAACCTTCAATTCGAAACAGAATCAGATGAAGAAGAGCAAGATGAATTCGGTTTTGATGAATTCGATGACAGTTACGATCAATACGACTTTTAAATGTCTGAGCTAAAGACAGACCCAATGGGTCAAGCAATTATTGACTTTTCAACGACAGGAATAGATGGTGAAATCATTGTTAAATCTGACATTTGTGATGATGATGTAATTCCTATCGGCTATCTATTTAGAGCATTTAAAGAAATGCCAACTATCGAACAAAAGGCAATTGAAATTTGTCAAGGAAGAGTAATTGACATAGGAGCTGGAGCCGGTATACATGCGGAAGAGTTGCAATATAGAGGACATGAAGTTGTGTGCATAGATACCAGTCCAAAAAGCACTGAGCATCTGCTCAAAAACGGCTTCAACGCAATCAACGAGAACTTTTTCGATACAACTCAAAAAGATTTTGACACTGTACTAATGATGATGAATGGAATCGGAATTGCAGGAAATCTAGATAACTTGGAACGAACCTTGCTAAAAGCTAAAGCAATGTTAACTCCTAACGGTAAAATAATTTGTGATTCATCAGACGTGAAATTCTTATATCAAGATGATGATGGTAGCATGTGGGTAGACTTAAACACAACTTATTACGGAAACTTCAAATTTCAAATGGAGTATAAAGAACATATTTCCGAATGGTTTGATTGGCTTTACGTGGATTTTGACACCTTAAAATCACGTGCGAAAAAAGTCGGTTTAATCGCAAGTAAAATACATGAAGAAGATCATCAATACTTAGCTGAATTAAAGCCTATATAGGCTCATATTTGTTACTTTTATCAAATAATTAAACAATAATAATGCGATTTCTAATTTTCATTATACTCTTTTTCCTTTCCTCTTCACTTTTCAGTCAAGATTCGACAGCCAGAAGTTTTCCAATGAAAGAAAAGGCATTGCTTTGGGAAATTAGCGGTTCTAACATCCCTAAAGGAAGTTATCTTTTTGGGACAATGCATTTAATTGAAAAAGAGTACTTCTTATTCCCTAAGAAACTTGAAAAAATTGTAGCTAAAACAAAAGTTCTTACCATGGAGCTTCCAGGACTCTCCAACCAAATGGAGGCCATGAGTCTTGTAATTCTGAAAGAAGGTTCTTTTTTCGATTATTTTAATGAAGAGCAAACAGATTCTATTCTCTCATGGGCTCAAGAAAAAATGCATTTGGATGAAAACCAATTCCGTATGACATTTTCTAAAATGAAGCCCTTCGCAGTAGCTCAATTAACAACACAAATGCATTTCATTGGTAAAACAGAATCATACGAAATGACCTTTGAGAAAATTGCTAAGGAAAAAGAAATTGAAATAAAAGGCTTGGAAACAATTCAAGAACAAATAGCCGTTTTTGACAATATGTCTAATGAGCAACAAGCAATAATGGTTATGGAATCAATTTCTAATGAAGACTCTACGATCGCAACAATGAAAAATATGCAACGCATGTATAATGATCAACAAATCGATTCATTATATTCATTCATCGTTAAAGAAGGAGGTACAATTTCTAAAGAACAAAACACTTTTATTGACGAACGTAATAAAAACTGGATTCCCAAAATTGAAGAAATGATTAAAGCGCAAAAGACATTCATTGCTGTCGGCGCTGGACACTTAGGCGGTCCAAATGGTGTAATTCGACTACTTGAACGCAAAGGATACGCTTTAACTCCTGTAAAACTATGAAATTTATCTTCGCATTTATTAGCCTACTAATTTTAAGTAGCTGCTCCACCTATTCTGATAGTGATTTAAACGAATTTGACAGAAAAATCAAAGCATATCTTAAAAAAGAAGGTATACAATGTGAAAAATCGGAAAGCGGCTTGTATTCTAAAATATTAGAAGAAGGTTCGGGCGAACTTATTCAATACAAAGATATTGTTCAATTCACATATAAAGGGAAACTTCTTAATGGCGATGTTTTCGATGAACAAACAGAAGCTGTTGAATACCCTGTAGGTCAATTGATCGGAGCTTGGAAAGAAATCATGCTACAACTAAAAAAAGGAAGTAAAGCTTATTTAATAAGTCCACCTCAATTGGGGTATGGAACGAATAAATTAGACGATATTCCTCAAAATTCAATACTTATTTTTGAACTAGCGGTTGTGGATGTGAAATAAGCTAAACCATACCAACACTTTCTTTCTCTAGCTTTTATTCAATTTTCTTCTTATCTTAAGATGTGTCAATGTTGATACCTTTAAATTTAAGGATGCCATGACAGAAAATATACTATCCCTAAGAAGTTTCTCTAGAGAGGAAGAAGCGAATGCATTTATAGACCTCCTAAACGAACATGATATTAGCGTGTTTCTAAAAAAAGACACAGGAGGAGATCTTGACAAAACACTTGAAGGTGAAAGCTTACTTTCCGAATACCATGTCGTATTAAAAAAGGAAGACAAACCTAAAGCAGAAGCCGTTCTTAAAGGAATTGCAGAAGGCATGTTAAATGATGTTAGCGAAGACTACTACCTTTTTTCCTTTGAAGACAAGGAGTTAATAAACGTAATGGTTGAGAATCATGAATGGAGTGAATTTGACGTTGCCTTAAGCTCGAAAATTCTTAAAGAAAGAGGAGTTGACATTTCAAAAGAAGAGTTATCTGCGCGAAGAAAAAAACGGTTAGAAAACCTAGCCGTTCCTGAGGGGAATAAAATTGTTTCAATTGTTGTAGGGTATATTTTTGCGGCACTCGGTGGATTTTTAGGGCTACTAATCGGAGGAGTTTTATGGAAAACTTCAAAGAAATTACCCAATGGAGACAAAGTTCCTCGTTACTCCCCTTCTGTTCGAGAACATGGAAAAATGATTTTTATCATCTCGGCAATCATAATGCCCATAGCAATTGTAACTCGAATATTATTAAGATTCGAATAATTCTTTTCTTTGGAAATAAACACTCATGACCTTAACCTTTATTAAAATAATTCTGAGTAGCATACTCATGGCAATAGGCTACGGAATTCTTCACGACCTAGTAACAGCACACCTTTGTATTGAATATTTCACGATAGGACATCCAAAAATTATCCAAAGTGAATCCCCTATTGCTCTCGCTTTTTTTTGGGGCACAATTGCAACCTGGTGGGTTGGATTACCGATGGGAACCTTAATTGCCTGCTTTAGCCAACTAGGGAAATATCCTAAGTTAACTTTCCGAGAAGCTATCCAAATGATACTTCAACTCATATTAGTCATGTTTAGCCTTGCTCTGATTGCAGGAATCATAGGCTTCACATTAACAGAAGTCCGTATTATCCAACTTACCCCCAGATTATCTGATATAATAGAACCAGCACAACACAGCAAATTTCTAGCAGCAGGTTGGGCTCATGGTGCTTCCTACCTTATTGGAATAATAGGAACTGCAGTTCTTTGCCGAAAAATTCATGTCAAAAGAAAACGCCATTCAACCCAATGAATGACGTTTTGAAAAACATTATTTGACTAATTTATTTCTTCACTATTCTTTTTCTATAAACACCTGTAGATGTATGCAATTCTATGTGATACACTCCATTTGCTACATTATTTAAATTAACCATGGTGTCCAAGCCACTTAGTTCTTGGTTAGCAACAACATTTCCTTTCACATCAGTAACTTGAATTGTACCTGAAGTGAATTCCTTTGTAGAAACAATAATTGTCCCTTTTGAAGGATTAGGGAAAACGTTAAAACCGATATCTAACCCAGCTTCAGTCAACCCAATTGTATTAATATTTACACATTGAGAAGTGTCTGAACATCCGTTAGTAATAATCACGGCATAATCACCATTAGCACTTGCTGTATACTGATTACTTGTTTCCCCCGCAATTTCAGAATTATCAGAACAATCAATCCATTGATAAGTAACTCCTGTCGCATTAGCAGTTATGGTAGCTCCAGAAAGAGAAGTTGTCAAATCTAATATCGGTCCAGTTACAGTAACTGTAGCTGAACAGACTGAAATATTTCCAGCGCCATCTATTAC
>JAKVAS010000065.1 GCA_022448165.1 Crocinitomicaceae bacterium
GACTAATAAGTAAAATGGGTTTTCTTCCGTGCGAATCTGACAAAGCTCCAAGATAAGGAGCACCAAGAAATTGAAAGGCAGAATAAAGAGTTATGAGCAAGCCAAATACCCAGTCCGCAGCGTCGTAACTTTTTACTACAAATGGGAGGATTGGCATAAGAATACTGAAGCCAAGTACATTGACAAAGGTCAGGAGGTAGGCAGGGATTAATCTCTTATGCATTTCACAAAGGTATCCATATTTAGGAACCTTGTAACTTAATAAGTTATTATAACCATTTCCCTTCTGAAGAAATAGCATTTCTTATATGAGCGAGATGATGTTGACAATGCCATGAGTATATTCCAATGGTTTCTTCTATAGAAAAGCTTTTGCCATGCTCTGGGTGCACAAATTCTCGTTTTAAATCTTCCGAAGATAAATGTTGCAGGAGAATTGACCATTTTGCATGTAGCCCAGTAAGGAGCGCAATTGAGTTGAAGAGGTCATTGTCTTGCGAATCGACAAGTTCTGCCCATCGATCTTCATAATAGGGACGGATAGTGGGTTTCTCTTCTGTTAAGGCAAGTTTGAAACGGGTTAAACTATTTAGATGACTGTCAGCACAATGATGTACTACTTGCTTAAGTTTCCATCCTTCAGGACGGTACCTCCAGTTCTTTTGATTGTCTGAAAGATCGTCCGTTAGAATTCTAACTTCATAAGGGAATTGTGCAATGGTTTTGATCCAATCGAAACGAGTGTTTTCATCGATTATTTTTTGGCATTCAAATTGTCCAATAGGATACTTTAATTGCATTAATTCTTCATTCGTCATGCTTATGGTTTTGAGTATAAGCAAAACTACTATAATCATTTGTATTGAAATCGATTTTCGATATTGAAACGCTTGCATTTATATGGTGATTAACACAAGATAATCTAATACATTTGTGTAATGAATGCGATTCTATATATTGATTTGTTAGGAACGTTTGCGTTTGCTATTTCGGGAGTTATGACGGCTGTAGAAAAGAAGTTTGACTTCTTTGGTGCAATTATTTTGGCTTTTGTTACTGCTGTTGGTGGTGGTACACTGAGAGATATATTAATTGGGGCAAAACCTGTTGGTTGGCTCGAAAGTGATTGGCATATCTGGATTGTTCTTAGCGCTCTTCCTATTTCGTATTTGTTTTTTAGGTGGTTAAAGCGATTACGTAAAACATTACTATTGTTTGATACCATCGGAATTGGCTTGTTTACGATTCTTGGAATACAGAAGGCGCTTGCTTTTGAACTATCGCCAATTGTTGCTATTATGATGGGAGTTATTTCTGCTGTTTTTGGAGGAATCTTAAGAGATGTTTTGGCAAATGAAATTCCATTAATTTTTAGAAAGGAAGTATATGCATTTGCATGCTTGTCTGGTGCTGTGGTTTATTTGGGACTATCTTATATTTCTCAATTTGAGTTAATAAATATGATTGTTGCCATTGCTACCGTATTAACTATTAGAATATTGGCTCTTTTACGAAAGTGGTCAATTCCTTTCAATCCAAGATAAATAATGTTTATAAGGAATTAGGATTTAAAAAGGAATTCTTAGAAACGTTCAAATCGACGTTTCCATTTATTCCAGGAAGCCTTCCTTCGTCTGAATATTGCCAAATTACAATTTGATCATCTTTCATTCTGTTTGCATGATTGCCATAGTTTGCAATCCAAAATTGATATTCATCAAATTTACCTTTGAATTTTGTCGAATAGAAATGGAATGAAGTATAGATAATTGGACGTTTTTTCGTTTTTTTTTCAACTTGAGTTAACCAGACTTTCATTTTCTTAATGAGTTCAGCATTATTGCGACCTTCTGTTTCAGCGTCAAGTACAGGAGGTAGATCATTACTTTCAACAGCGTAATTATTTAAAAAATGATCAGCTTGTTTTAAGGCATTCTGCATTGGGGAGAAAAAGTGATAAATACCAATAGGTAGCTTCATTGATCTACAACGATTGTAGTTTTGTTTGTACAATGGGTCGATATAACGGGTTCCTTCCGTTGCCTTTATATATGCAAAGGATATACTTGAGTCCATTGTTTCAATCAGTTCAGACCAATCGATATTTCCTTGGTAGTGCGAAACGTCAATTCCATGGGAGCTAAATCCAGCAGGAAGTTTCATTAATTGTGTCTTATAATAATTTCGTTTAGATAAGAAGTGTACTGTCATGGCGCTGCCAACGCTAAGCAGTATGAGGATGGCAAGAGTTAATCTTAGTCGATAGTTTTGTTTTTTTCGATTACGCACAATTTAAATTAAGGATATTTTTTTGGAGAATAGAAGTAAAGGCATAAAAAAAGTCCTGTCGAAATTCGACAGGACTTTTTAATATCATAATCGCAAATACTATGCGTATGTTTTCTTTTCCTTGATACGAGCAGACTTTCCTGTTCTCTCTCTGAAGTAGAAGATACGAGCTCTACGAACACGTCCTCTTTTATTCACTTTAATTGCATCAATAAAAGGTGAAGCAATTGGGAAGATACGCTCAACACCAATATTACCAGACATTTTTCTGATTGTAAATGTTTCTGTAACTCCTGATCCTTTACGTTGCAAAACAACTCCTTGGAATTGCTGAACACGCTCCTTATTACCTTCCTTAATCTTGTAAGAAACTGTAATTGTATCTCCACTCTTGAAGTCTGGCAGGTTATTTCCCTCAACCAATTCAGTTTCCAATTCTTTTATAAAATCCATGTCGCTTAATTTCTTGTTCTTCCGTTCAAAACGGGGTGCAATATTACGAATAAAATTCGATAGCGCACGATCTTTTGAACTAATTTTCGACAAAAATAATGGATTTTTTTGAATCAGCGAAACGGATCAACTAGAAATAGGGGCAGTGTGGAACTTTTATAGATGATTTCCGTAAGTTTGAACAAATTAAATCAGGCATATGTCAGTTCATAAAGATGTAAAGAAAGTAACGACAAAGGTTCTTCAGAACATGAAGAACAAAGGAGAAAAGATTTCAATGCTTACGGGATATGATTTCAGTATGGCACGTATTATTGATACGGCAGGTATTGATGTGATATTAGTAGGTGATTCAGCTTCAAATGTAATGGCTGGCCATGAAACTACGTTGCCAATTACCTTAGATCAAATGATTTATCATGCTTCTTCGGTTGTTCGCGCAGTAAATAGAGCGTTAGTTGTTGTTGATATGCCTTTTGGATCGTATCAAGGGAACTCTAAAGAGGCACTTTCAAATGCAATTCGCATTATGAAGGAATCTGGGGGACATTCTGTAAAGTTGGAAGGTGGAAGAGAGATTATTGAATCAATTAATCGTATTCTTTCCGCAGGAATTCCTGTCATGGGACATTTAGGGTTAACACCTCAATCAATCTACAAATTTGGAACCTATGTGGTTCGTGCAAAGGAAGATGATGAAGCAGAACAGTTGATTTCAGATGCTAAGTTATTGGAGGAAGCAGGATGTTTTGCGATTGTTTTAGAGAAGATTCCAGCGGAGCTAGCTGCACGCGTTGCTAAATCTGTAAATATTCCAATTATTGGTATTGGTGCCGGTAATGGGGTCGATGGACAAGTGTTAGTGGTTCATGATATGCTTGGTATTAACAACGAATTTAATCCTCGATTTTTACGTAAGTACCACAACTTATATCAAGAAATGCTTGGATCATTTCATAGATATATAGAAGATGTCAAGACTGGAGACTTCCCTAATGAAGAAGAACAATACTAGGTCTTATACTATACTTTAAATGGATAGCCCCGTTGATTTTTTTAATTAACGGGGCTTTTTTGTGTCTTGATACTTGTTGTGTTTTTCGCAACTGTCATTTTTCTGATTGCCTTATTCAGTTATTGATTGAATGAGTATCCCTGTAGGTTTGTTTTAAATCCATTGATATGAAACAGATTGTAAAACCTTCAGATAAGCATCGAGCTCTCGTTATTCTTGAGCAAGCATTTAACAGTTCTCCAGGGATGAATTGGATGCTTAGAAGAGGAAAGTCCAAACGCTCATTAAAATCTTTTTTGTCTTTCATATATCATGAAGCTGTTCACAAGAATGGCGCATATATTACGAGTGACAAGAACGGAGTAGTACTATTTTATAAACTACAGGATAATCGTTCAAGTGTGCGTAATTGGTTCCGAAAGCTATATGTTCTTTTTTTCGTAATGGGTATTAAAAATGGTTGCAAAGTAATTCGCTACCAGCAATTAATAAATGCTGTACGTCCAGATAATGGTTGGTTAGGGATGCTTGTAGCTACAGATAATACTGTGGCAGGAAATACCGCTGCTTATGAGATAAAGCAGGAAATGTTTCGGATTGCAGATGAGCAAAATGAAAACATATATGTTGAAACAACTATTCCAAGAGTGATGCTTCTCTATAAAGCAGCTGGATATATCGAATACGATCAAATAAAACATCCGTATGAAGACCTTACGGTTTGGTTCTTAAGAAGAACACCACATACATTTTCCAGATCCAGATAGATAACTAAAATCATTTACGATGAAATCAACACAAAACATCCTTGCCCTTACACGTGAATTTACCCGAGAAATTCGTTTTAAAAGTTGGGCTACAACTCTTTCAACATTATTTATTTTATTGATTAGCTTAAGTTTATGCCTGTTAAATATTCATTGGTTTTATAAAGTACCCGCTAGCGTTTTTTCAGGTTTAGTGATAGTTCGCATGTTTGTAATTTATCACGACTATTTACATGAAACAATTCTTCAAAAATCAAAACTTGCAAATGTTCTTTTTACGCTCTTCGGATATTATATCTTGACGCCTAAAACAGTTTGGAAACGGACGCATAACTTTCATCATGCGCATAATTCTAAATTGGTGAAATCTGGGATTGGTTCTTATCCAGTGTATACTAAGAAGAGGTTTGAAAAATTATCAAAGGAAGACCAATCAAAATATCTTTTCATTCGTCACCCTTTGGTTATTTTACTGGGATATTATTTCACTTTTTTATATGGAATGTGCATTAATTCGCTGAAGAATAGTTTTTCTAAACATTTAGATTCCCTGTATGCCTTACTTTTCCATTTGGCTATTCATACAGCTGTTTTTATTTTCTTCGGATGGCAGGCACTTTTGTTTTTCAGCATAATTCCGCATTTTGTTTCAGGAGCACTAGGAGCATACCTATTTTATATTCAACATAACTTTCCAAGTGTACATTATTGTGTTGATGATGATTGGACATATGAAGGTGCAGCCTTAGAATCGTCGAGTTTTTTAGATACAAATCGCTTTATGCACTGGGTTTCGGGAAATATAGGATATCACCATATTCATCATTTGAATCCGAGAATTCCATTTTATCGACTTCCTGAAGTAATGAAAAGGTTTAAGGAGCTACAATCTCCAAAAAGGACTACATTAAATGTTAGAGATATTATAAATTGTCTTCGATTGAAAGTGTGGGATGCTAAGCTTGGATGCATGGTACACTTAAAAAAGATGTAAATAAAAGGAGTTACTTATTTTACTAAATCATCGATCCGTTTGGCAACAGTTCCTTTTTCACCTTTTCGTATAATTCTAAAAATTAAACGTACAATCCATCCTGGTTGAAGAATAATCTTGGCATTTTTTGTTACTTTTTCGTCACGCTCATTAATAGAGTATTCCCAATTATTGGGTGGAATATCAGAAAGAGAAAGGGCAAATTTCCATGCACCATCTCGAGCGAGTTTCATACTAAAATCCACGAGGAAATTATCAACTCCTTTTGTCCAACGTAAGATTCGCTTGAGTGTGGGCCAAATCGTAGAAAGATCATTTTCTACATCTTCAACGAGCTTTGATAAAATTGTATTGATCTTATCGAAGTCATTTTCTAATAATTGGATGTTTTTTCCTTCCATAACCGTAGCAGCAGCAATTCCTAAGTCGAGATTGATATGAGCATTCATACCTGCCATGAGGTATTGAAGTACGATTGGCCAATCTTTTTCCGAAAGTTCAAAAGCTTTTTGCCAAGCAGAGGATATAGGTTTTCCTT
Source organism: Crocinitomicaceae bacterium (assembly GCA_022448165.1). Lineage (GTDB taxonomy): Bacteria > Bacteroidota > Bacteroidia > Flavobacteriales_D > Crocinitomicaceae > UBA4466. Next base: position 6,057 of record JAKVAS010000065.1, read on the forward strand.
GATGGTAGTTTTTATATGCTTCAATATACCTTTTGGCGAAAATGACGTCCAATTGCTCCATGCGCTCATTATCTTCAAAGTACCCAGAGTTAATTCCTTCTTTTACTTGTTCCGTAACTTTTAAATAGAGTGCAGCAAAATATCCAAATGTACTGTTTTGGTTAATGGATTTTTTTACGATTTCTTGCAGTTCGTTAATGACATTGTCAATCGTGGTGATTTGGTCAAGATTCATCAATAGTATATGTTGTGGTTTTGTGAATTTAAATATAGCGGTATCGATTCAAATTACATTCTTTAAATTATTTGCAATGTAGCATCTTTACTTTACACATTGTTATTTATGAAAATAGTAAAGGAGGTAATTGTAGGATAATTATTTGAAATCGCCCCTCCGTAAAACAATGAAAAAGTAAGTAGTAAATCTCAATACAAAAATTAAATTAGGGAAACTATAAAAAGGTATTGTGTTGTAATACAGTGATATAGTGCTGTTTGTTCTCGTGGTATATTATATCCAGATAAATGGATAGGCAAAATTCAGAGCTATCGTAATCTTAATTTTAGAGGTGCAATGAGGCTTAAAGAGTATTATTAAGATAATTGAATGTCTTAATTCAACGTGTAATTGTTGGCATATTATTTGGTACAGAATGGACGATTCAAAATTACTACCTGGTATATAACCAATTATTAAACTATAAAAATTGTTAAATACACAGAGATTATGCAAAAAATAATTGTAGTAGCAACATTCCTATTGTTAATCGTATCACCATCACTTTATGCTCAGAAAATAAAGGTCAAAAATGACATAGCCACAGTGAATGGTGAAGAATATCTGAGGATTAGTAAAAATTTAACAGGTATTTACGTAAATACGATAATAGATAATGTACCAATATTAGAAGCACGCTACCACAGATATCCGGACCCAGCTCGCTCTGAACAAAACACTGTTTGTTATTTTGAAGTGCGTATAGAAGGTACAAATGATTTCTTTGAGTTGGATTGTGGTTTATCAGACAAGAAGAATATTATAAAAATGATTTATAATAATGGGTTCTATAAAGATGGAGTCATTGATATAGAAAAAGCGAAATTATATGAAAGTCGAAATGGTAAGAAGCATACTGAAAGACAAAATCAATTGAATAAACTGGAAATAGCCAAGGAGAATAATAGAACCAATGTTATTATTGTTAATTCTAGGGATAACTGCGTAACGATGAGTCAGAATGAATTTAACTTCGCTTTGACTACTATAAAGGATGAAATTTCTCAGGATTCAAAATTGCTCAAAGCAAAACAAGTGGCAAGTTCAAATTGCTTAACTGTAAATCAGATAGAACAGATTGTTAATTTATTTTTGTTAGACAGTAAAAAATTAGACTTCGCGAAATATGCTTACGCGTTTTGTTATGATCAAAACAATTATTTTAGATTAAGAAATTCGTTTGATTTTATTAATACAAGAAAAGATTTTGAGGTTTTTTTAGAAGCTCAGAATTAAAAAGTTAAAACGACTAGTTCGTTTCTGATAATAAGTGGGTTAATTGGCTTTTGAAAGGGCTGTTAACCCATTTTTTGTGCTAGTAATAAAGATGAAATGTTACATCTTATTATCCATCAAGAAATTCATTCTTTGTGGGAAGGAATTTGAATGCTTTCAATTTAACCGAAGGTTTACGGCTTTTGCTCTTGTCATCAAACCTGATTTTCTTGAATTTACCTTTTTATCGGTTTTGTAAACCGATTTAGTGATGTGTGTTTTTTGATGATCTATTTTGAATAACCTTTTAATCAACATAACTTAGCGCTCATATATTAAAACGACTATGAGAAAATTAATACTTGGATTTGCCTTCTTTATTTTGGCAATCTCTGTTTTTGCTGCAGATGGAGACACAACAGTTATTCGGACACACGATGCTGTAGATATGACTTGGAATCAACAGTATAAACAAAAGGCGCTATTTCCAGATGGAACAAAAACATATCGTAAGATTCTATTTAAATATACGCTAGGTTGTGCGACTGGTGGATGTAGTGATTGGGATTACCTTACAATGGCGTACATTAACAAGAAAATAAATGATTCTACATATGAAAGAATTCATCTTGCTAGTTTGGTGACACCTTATGCAAATGGTTATTCCTCAGCGTGGAACCAAGAGTTTGTGTTGGATATTACGAATTATGCTACTGAGTTAGTTGGGCAGAGTGATTCTGTTGAGATTGGGGTTTGGTATGACGGATGGTCTGCAGGATTTTCTGCAACATTTGATTTTGAGTTTATCGAAGGTACGCCTCCAAGAACTCCAATGAGAACTATTCCTATTTATTATGGAGGATTCAATTACGGGGATCCAACAAATTCAATTGAGAACAGCTTAACGCAAGATACTGTCAATTTCTTGGCAGGGGAGGACAATGCTGTGCTTCACTTTACTGCTACAGGACATAGCTTTGGAAGTGATCCATGTGCTGAATTTTGCCCAAAAGATTATTTCTTGAAAGTAAATGGTTCTCAAGTGGCACAGAATACCTTGTGGAATGATTGTGGAATGAATGCGAATATTGCGCAACCTGGTACATGGGTGTATGATAGAGCTGGTTGGTGTCCTGGTACACTGGCTACACGCTGGGAGCATGATGTAACTCCCTCAATTATTGTAAATACAGACAATTATTTTGATATTGATATGGAGGCGTACACTTATAATGGCGGTAATAATTTTCACCCGAATTATAAGATCGGTACTGTGTTGCATACTTTGAGTGCTCCGAATTTTCAGGTTGATGCTGAGGTATTAGATATTCTTTCTCCAACAACTAAATTTGAAAATAGTCGATTTAATCCGACTTGTGGAAATGGGGAGATTATCATTAAAAATAATGGTGAAACTACTTTAACTTCAGCAACGATTACTTATTGGGTTGAAGGTGGAACGGTTAAAACATACAGCTGGACAGGTAGTTTAGATTTTGAAGAAACAGAATTAGTTGTTCTTCCAATGAATGGGATGTCTGATTATTCGCAAGCATCTGGAACGGTAAAACGTTTCTATGCGAAAATTGAGAACCCAAATGGTCAAACGGATGAGTGGGTTCATGATAACCAACTAACTTCTTTGTATGAAACACCATTGGTACTTGAGTCAACATTTGTAGTATGGTTGAAAACGAATGCATCAGGTAATCAATCGTCTTATAAGGTTACAGATATAGATGGAAACGTCGTTTTCTCCAAAGGTGGTCTAGCAAATAATACTTTGTATAAAGACACATTGAATTTGGCTCAAGGTTGCTATAAGATTGAATTATTAGACACTGGGGGAGATGGATTGAACTTTTTCGCAAATAATGATGGAAGTGGATTATTTCAGGTCCGTAAAATTCCTGCGGGAATGTATAAGTCGTTTAACACGAATTTCGGAGATGAAATCACAGAGTATTTCACTGTTGATTATGAGTTGAATACTTCGGAAGTATTCTTAGATAAAACGATTAGAATGTTTCCAAACCCGACAAATGGTTCTTTTGAAATTTCAACGGATTTGGATTATGATAACGTAAAGCTTATTGATTTAAGCGGAAGAGTAGTGCTTGAAACAACAGATGTTCATATTCAAACAAGCTCTTTAGAAAATGGTAGTTATTTAGTTCTAATGGAAGATCAAGGCAAGTTGGTTGGAAAATCGAAATTAGTCGTTCAGCACTAAACTAATTGCTTGATAATACGATGAAAAATGCTCCTGTTTACAGGAGCATTTTTGTTATGAGAAAGTTTTTTAAACTTCGTACAACTCAATGGGTAAATTGTCCGGATCCTTTAGGAAAGTAAATTTTTTATCGGTGAATTCATCTATTCTAATGGGCTCTGTTTCAATATTATTTATTTTAAGGTAGTCAATCCATTCCTCCAGGTTGTTTACACCAAAAGCGATATGTCTTAAACCTGTGGCTTCAGGATGACTCGGCCTACTTGGTGGAGTAGGGAATGAAAAAAGTTCAAGTAAATAAGTGCCGTTTAGAGAAAGATCAAGCTTAAAAGATTTTCGCGATTCTCTGTATACTTCGTTATTAATCGTGAAACCTAAAATTTCGGTATAGAATTTTTTAGATTTCTCATAGTCTGAACATATGATTGCTATGTGATGAAGCCTTTTGATTTCCATGTGGAAGGCCGATTTAAATTAAATGACTAGCTCAATGTTATTTTACCTTTAGAAAGCATCCAAGGTGGCATATTATACGTGACATTAATTGTTTCATTTTCTCCAAGAATAACACTTACTGTATTGGCACCGCATTCTTTCATGAAGATGTATGGAAAAAAGATCTTTATATGATAATCACCAGGGGCTAAGTCAAAATTATGTGTTCCCCATTTTTTTTTCATTGGCTTGCCATTAATTTCAATGACAGGAGTGCAGAAGTAAAGAAACCAGGCTAAGAAAAAGAATTTAGTTTGAATTTTAATTGTAGATTTCATAGTCGTTATAGTTTTAGTTTTTTTCAAATTAATAATTTAATTAAAAACCATCGCTATTCGTCCTATCTGTTTCGAATGTGTAATTTTGCATAAAATTGAGAGCGTTTGCTTTCCTTAGAAAAAAGAAGATGATGTCAGAAGATCAAATTATAGAAGTACTACACGAAGACAACCATACAATTGTGGTTAATAAGAAGTCGGGTGATATTGTGCAGGGAGATAAAACAGGAGATGAGCCTCTATCTGATCACATTAAGGAATACATTAAAGTAAAATATAATAAACCTGGAAATGTTTTCTGTGGTGTTGTGCACAGATTGGATCGTCCAACAACTGGGGCATTGGTTTTTGCAAAAACAAGTAAAGCTATATCTCGTTTGAATACTCAGTTTCGTGAGAAGCAAACAAAGAAAACGTACTGGGCGATAGTGGAACAAATGCCAAAAGAGAAGTCTGGAAAGCTGACTCATTATTTGAAAAAGAACGAGAAACAGAATAAATCATATGCGTCTGATACCGAAACGAATGGTTCGAAATTGGCTGTTCTTAGTTATAATTTGGTAAGATCTTCGGATAAGTATCACCTATTGGAAGTTGAACTGGAAACTGGTCGCCATCACCAAATTCGTTGTCAATTGGCAACAATGGGATGTATTATTAAAGGGGATTTGAAATATGGAGCGAAAAGATCTAATAAAGATGGTTCTATTTGTTTACACGCGAGATCTCTGGAGTACACACACCCTACGACTAAAGAAAGAATATCGGTTACAGCACCAGTTCCAAAGGATCCTTTATGGCAATTTTTTGAAACGAACTAAATAAGATATGCCTTTCTCATAATATCCCATTATGAGAAAGGCTTTTTCTTTATTCAAAAAACATTCTCCTGCTCAACCGTTTTGTTAGGCCTCCCATTGTAACAAGGAAAAATAACACAGGCAACATCTTCTCTGAATTGATACATTCTTTGTCGTTGTTTCTGTTCGATGTAATTTTTCCGCTCCTTAAACAACCAATTAAGTTCGTCACCAATATGCATCGGTTTTTTAATACGTTTTTTGTTAAGTTGTTGAATCCTAGTCTCTAAATCTTTTTCGGTGAGACTTTCCATGGAGATTGTTCCAAGTTCACCACCATTGAACGTTTGCTTTTGAAAATATTCATACCCTTTATCGGTTATTCCTATAATTCCAATGTCATAAATGATGTCGTCATTTAACGGATAATCAAATTTACCGTTGGTTGCATCTATTCGTTGATAACTGTTGATTTGGTGCGGAAATAAATAGGTATACAGTTTGATGTACTTATTAGCATCAGGAACCTCTACACTGAATTTGTTATAGGTGATTTTTGCCTTTTTCCCCGTAAATGGATCGGTGATTTCTGTTGTTTTTCGAGCTACTGTAGCCTCCTTTACATAGGCGTCTATGTTCTTTATGCTTCCTCCACCATACTTGAGTGTGAAGCCTTTTGTACGGCCTAGTTGTTTATAAACATTGTCTAGGTTGAATTTAAATTCTTCTGAAAGTGCTTGAGCTTCACGACTTATTTTTCGTTTTTGTTCTTTGGAACGTTCTTTAGCCATTTCATCATCCCATTTTTCACGACGCTTCTTTTCTTTTTCTTGTGTTCTTTTGTTCTTTTTACGAAGTTCACGGATCCCTTTTTCATAAAATGACTGCAATCCGGCTAAGTGAGGGTTGTTTGGATTTACGGCTCCTACTTTCTCCATGGCAAATGCATTGAATTCATTGTAGCCCATGGATACTATTTCTTTGTCAATCGTTGAAATAGATTTTTTTAATCCAGTTGTATATTTTTTTAGCACAGCATCGTTACATGTTTTGTGGATGGCTTGCATTCTTCGTTCAAACTCACGTGTAGCTAGGTTGGTATTGTTGAATTTCTTTTTCCAAAAGGCAAGTACTTTGGAGGGAGATATTTTTTTAATAACTTCTAACGCTGTTGTATCCATTGTAACCGCATCTGATTTAGTGTTTTTTTGGGGACGTTTTTTATTTACGACGTTTTTATTTTTTTTAATTGGTTTTATTTTTTCAATGACTGGGGATGATACTATAGATTGCGGGTAGTTTCCTGAAAAATCTTCAAAACTCAAGTACAAGCTGTCTCTTGACTTCTTGTTTGTTTTCCATTTCTGATTATCTAGATGTGCTTCGTATCCCATCGGGTAGAAATCGAGTTCCGACATATCAACAGGAATAGGTATTTTCTCTAACTCTTCTGGGTTTTGCCAATCAATGGTTCCATCAGCAAGTTTTATCCCATCAAATAACTTCATGTCTTTCGTTTGATCGTCTACAGGAACTTGTAGATAAACACCAACTTGAGGATTAAATGCTAATGGTTCTCCGTCTTCCGTAAAGCCTTCTACTGCAAACATTCCTTGAGTCTCAAGTAGTTTGTCTCCTGACATTGTACTCAAGCCAGCTTTAACAATAGCGCCTCCATCAATTGCTTCTTGATATTGAACAATTGTTTTTCCCGTGTATGGTTTACCGTTAAGAAGAAATGCGTTTTTAGGTACAGAAATTAATACTCCGTCTTTTGATAATACTACATCTCCGTTGGATGGAATTGTGAAATATTGGACGGGTAAATTGTTCAGTTTTTCTTTTGGTTCTACATTTTCAATACCTTCTTTTGCAGTTTCACAATTAATGTCGGATGTTTCTTTAGTTGCAGAAACCTTTATGTTTTCAATATTTTCTTTCTTAGTTTCAGATTTAGTGTCGGAATTTCCCGAAAAATGCAGGGCAGAGCTAACAATGATTACAACCCCTACAATACTAAGTCCTAACCATTTCAAACCTTTAGATAGGTGATAGCGTTTTCCTGTTTTTTTAACGTCTGCTCTTTGGGAAGCGCGTTTAGCACCTTCATGTATTGAACGCTGAAGTTCTACTTCATCACGAAGCTTTTTGTTCGTATTCATTCGTTGCTCGAACGCAATAGTATCCTTTTCGTTCAATGCTCCTTCGATATACTGTTCTATGATTTTGGTAATATTTGGATTCATGGTGTTCTTTTTAATACGTTAAGAATTGTGTTCTTCATTGACTTGATCTTTGACCTTGTTTATACAACGATATTTCTGAGCTTTCACCACTTTATCATTACGTAAACCAACCTTCTTAGCAATTTCAGACATGGACCAACTTTTGCCGTAAAAGAGTTTTAGAATCTCTTGACATTGTTTTCCAATTTTTGAAATTGCATGTTCAATTCGCTGAAGTTTCATTTCCTTTTGAAACCAATCATCATCTTCTATATCTGCAATGTTTTCATGAATCTCCGTTTTTTGTTTCTTCCCTTCTTTCCGTGCTTGATTGTACCATAAATACTTACATGTATTCTTCACGTAATGAAATGGCGCTACTGTGAGTTCGAAAGTAGGGTCTTCAATTTTTCGAATATAAATGAGTAATGCTTCTTGAAAAAGATCCTCGGCATCTGTGGATGAACAACCATACGTTTTTAAATAGCGCTTAACGTCGGGCCACTTTTTGTAGAGGGCCTTCAGCTGTTCAGCGGAATTTACATCAGTTTCTTTTGAATGGATCATAGTCTTCTTTTCAACAGATGTCGAGTTCATCGAAAGGTAAGCAGTATATATGAGACTTTAATTGAATTATTATTCAAATCCTAGTTATGGAAGGTGATTATGTGTTGGATTTAGCAACCATATATTTCCGAAAATAGATGACCTAACTGAGGAGTATCATACTAATAAAGCTAAATTTTGTAAACTCATAACCTATAACTCATAACTCCTGTGTATCTTTGGTGTCTGATCAAAAAGACACAACAATGAATAATTGGTTTACAGTTAAGGTAAAATATACAAAGCAGCTCGATAACGGAGCATTAAAAAGAGTTTCTGAACCGTATTTACTTGCGGCAATGACATTTACTGATGCCGAAGCAAGAATCTATGAAGAGTTAGGTCAGATTATTCGAGGAGAGTTTAATGTTGTTGGTATTGCAAGAACTGAGATTCACGATATCTTTGCTTATGAAGATGCTGATGTATGGTACAAAGTGAAAATTCGTTATGAAAGTGCTGATGCTGAATCTGAAAAAGCGCGAAAGGTGAATCAAAACTTCTTGGTTTCTGCAAATTCTGTAAAGGAAGCATATGAAAGAATTCAAGAGAGTTTATCAACACTAATGGTTGAATTCGAAATACCATCTATTATTGTTTCTCCGATCGTTGAGATCTTTCCATATGCTGAAGAGTTGGACAGAGAGCTTTCTCGCCGCCCAATGGAAGAAGCTGAAGCAACAGTT
>JAKVAS010000066.1 GCA_022448165.1 Crocinitomicaceae bacterium
ACGCAGCCTCCATTTCCTCCAGATCCAGCAGCATCTCCACCACCTGCTCCTCCGCCTCCAGCAGCAACAGCAATTGCGTTACCTCCGGTACTTACAGTAGAAGCTCCACCACCTCCACCAGAATTATATCCTGCGATTGTAGATGTTTGCCCGTTTCCTCCACCATTAGATCCACCAGCGGGATTTGCTCCTGCACCTCCGGCCTCTACTTGAAAGACATCCCCCGGGGTTACATTCATATTAAATGTTATTACCGCACCATTTCCACCTGTTTGTCCAAAAGCATTCCCTGCTCCAGCACCTCCCGCAACAGTAAACGTGACATTTGAGACACAATTAGGGACTGTCCAGTTTTGAGCTGCCCCTGGATTGACAGTAATTACTGTAGGTACTTGAGAAAAAACAGACGAACTTCCAACGAAGGCCACTGCAAAACCAATTAAAATACCTTTAATAATTTTATTTAACTTCATAGGCTATAATTAATGCGTAAACAATTCACTCATCATGAATTATCTGTAAATATATAGCATAGACGCCAAAAGATAATCCTCGGTTGTCTCTAAAAAACAATATTAATAGTTAAATCTGTGAATCCTATGTGAATATTTCAACATAAGTTTTAAGATTTTGAACCTTTAAGTATATTATTTAATAAACTTAAAACTCTTCCCTGGATATACAGCCGTTCTTCCAAGTTCCTCCTCAATTCTTAATAATTGATTGTATTTAGACATTCGATCGCTTCTAGAAGCCGATCCAGTTTTAATTTGACCACAGTTCAATGCAACAGCCAAATCTGCGATTGTATTATCCTCAGTTTCACCACTTCTATGACTCATAACAGAAGTAAACCCATTACGCGTAGCCATTTGCACTGCTTCAATCGTTTCAGTTAGTGTACCAATTTGGTTTACCTTTACCAAAATAGAATTTGCAATGTCTTCATTTATCCCTCTACTCAAACGTTTCGTATTGGTAACAAATAAATCATCTCCTACTAATTGAACCTTGTTACCAAGTGCTTCCGTAGCAAGTTTCCAACCTTCCCAATCATCTTCAGCTAAACCATCTTCAATTGAAACAATTGGATACTTTTCACACCATTCTTTCCAGAAATCTACTTTCTCAGCAGACGTCATTTCAGTCCCGGTAGATTCAAATACATATAGTTTTCTTTTTTCGTCATAGTATTCAGAAGAAGCCGCATCCAAAGCAATATAAACGTCTTCACCTGGTGTAAACCCAGCCATTTTAATGGCTTCAATAACTACTTCAATTGCTTCTTCGTTAGATCCTAAGTTTGGAGCAAATCCTCCCTCATCACCAACATTTGTAGACATCCCTTTATCCTTTAATGCCTTTTTCAGGTGATGAAAAATCTCAGTTCCCCAACGCAATCCTTCAGAAAATGATTCTGCTCCAAAGGGCATTACCATAAATTCCTGAATATCTATTTTATTATCGGCATGAGAGCCTCCATTTAAAATATTCATCATAGGAACTGGCATCGTAACAGCACCAACTCCACCTATATATTTAAACAAGCTTAATCCGCTCTCATCAGCAGCCGCTCTAGCAACAGCCAAAGATGTTCCAAGAATAGCATTAGCACCTAAGTTCGCTTTATTTTCCGTACCGTCTAACTCTAAAAGTTTAGCATCAATCGCTTTTTGATCACAAACGTCGAAACCTTTTAACGCCTCATCTATAATTGAATTTACATTTGCCACAGCTTTTAGAACACCTTTCCCCATATATTGAGAAGAATCTCCATCTCTTAACTCTGCAGCTTCATGAATTCCCGTCGATGCTCCAGAAGGAACCGCCGCTCGTCCTAGAACACCAGAAGTGGTGATTACATCCACCTCCACGGTTGGGTTTCCTCTTGAATCAAGAATTTGACGACCAATAATTTTTGCGATATAGCTCATACTAATTGTTTTTCATGTTATCAATAAACTGATCGAATAGGTAACGAGAATCATGAGGACCAGCTGAAGCCTCAGGATGATATTGCACTGAGAAAACAGGTTTTCCTTTTAATTCAATTCCGGCAACTGTATCGTCATTAAGATGCATATGTGTTATTTCAACATTTGCGCTCTCTGCTACACTATCTTTAGAGATAACAAAGCCATGATTTTGAGAAGTGATTTCTCCCTTCCCAGTTTTCAAATTCTTAATTGGATGATTTATTCCACGATGTCCATTGAACATTTTTTCTGTTGTAAGTCCTTGACTTAACCCAAGAATCTGATGTCCTAAACAAATCCCAAACACAGGTTTATTCTGAGCAACGATGTCTTTAACCAAGGCAATTGACTTCGGCATCGAAGAAGGGTCACCAGGCCCATTTGACAACATGTAACCGTCTGGACTAAAGGAATTTAAATCTTCAATTGTAGAATTAAGTGGAAATACCTTCACATGACATCCTCGGTCAGCTAAACATCTAACAATATTTTTTTTCACACCGAAATCAATCAAGGAGACACGATGCGTAGCGTTTTCCGGCTCTACTTCATATGCATCTTCCGTCGCAACCTTAGATGACAATTCCAAACCATCCATTGATGGTACATCTTTCAATATATTCTTAAGCGCATCAATATCAGTTTCTTCAGAAGAAATAATCGCATTCATAGCACCTTTACTTCTAATATGACGCACTAGCGCTCTCGTATCAATGTCAGCGATTCCAACCTTATTGTCTTCTTCCATATACTGTTGAAGTGATTTACTTCCCGAAGGTCGTGAATACCCATCAGAGAACTTTTTTATCACCATTCCGGCAACTTTCATTCCCTCCGACTCCACTTCTTCATCGTGAACCCCATAATTTCCAATATGAGCGGTCGTCATTATAAGAATTTGACCAAAATAAGAAGGATCAGTAAAGACTTCTTGATATCCTGTCATTCCTGTATTAAAGGCAATTTCACCGGTAGTCGTACCAATTTTTCCAATTGCGACACCGTTAAAAACCGTTCCATCTTCTAACAAAAGTACTGCTGGATGCTGCATAGCTAAAATTTTCTGCAAATTTAGGATTTCCTTTTGATACAATCATTGCTTTTTTTAGATAGAAATTATTTTTTTTCCACTTTATCAACAATTGTTCAAGGAAATCCATAGTTCTTGCTTTCGAGCATCCATTAATTAAGCCTTAATACTTGACGAATGTTTTTGTTTTTGTTCCGACTTGAACAAAATAAGTACCTCTTTCAATTTCACTTAAGTTCACTTTGAAAAGATTTAAATCCTGTTGTTCCATCTCAATGTTAACAACCTCTCTTCCCATAATACTGAAAATTTTAATTTCATTTTCCGTGTTAACGACAGTTTCAATAAACAACTCAGCATTCGCAGGATTTGGATACACCGCTAATTTATTCTCCATTTCAACCTTAGAAACACAAATATCGGAATAGGTTACTTCGCCATCCTTATCCACCTGCTTAAGTCTGTAGTAATTTTCTCCTGGCCTTGCTCTGTTGTCAGTCCAAGTGTATTTCAACTTATTGTTTGAATTTCCTGCTCCAGGAATCCGAACTATTTCCTTCCAATCTATTCCGTTTCTCGATCTCATTATTCCGAAATAATCACTGTTCTTTTCTGAACTCGTCTCCCATTTTATATCCACCGCCGTCTTCTCTGGTGTTAATAAACATTTAAACGAAGCTAATTCAACAGGTAATGGCACCGCACTATATATAGTCGCAATTGTCATGTATCGTGTAGAAGAAGCCGGGATATGTGCATTTGAAATACCTGACACACTGATCACTGGAAAATTGTAATCAATTGAGATGCCTGTTCCGTCGCCTGTATAGTAGCACTGTGTACCTCCATTACTAAAATCCCCATCATCATCAATCAATAATCTGAATCCACCTAAAATGACTGCTCCAGGAATTGCACAAGATGGTAAACGAACATCCCAATTGAATGTGTTTGTAAAATTGGTGTTTGTAACCCTCCACTCTCTCGCTAAACGAGATGTAAGATTACACGATACCGTTGCCGGCGGAATTTCTGAATTCGATGTACTCGTAGCACAAACAGAATCCATATTAGATCCTACCATTAGATACGATGAATTTGCGTATACTGTATTGATGTTATCTAAATTAGATGTTTCAATTGATCCTAAGTAAATTCTATAAGAATCATCTTCCGTATGTGACTGACGCTGATTTAAACCTTCAATATCTTCGCGTCCCAAACCTAAAATATTATTGTGATATGCTGGTTTTGAATCCGAATCCCAAACAACAGTTCCATCAGGTGAAACGTAATCTGCCCAAGGTCCTCCAGTAAAACCACCTGGAGCAACATAACGAATTGTAATTCCGTATTTAATCGCTAAGTAGGTAGTAATCATTTGACGATTTGTAAAGGGCAACTCTTGTTCGTACAAGATAATGTCACCCAACTGTCCTAAGTAAGATTCATTCATTGGATTATTTCCAATACCGAATTTTGAATCCACTGGAAAGTGAGAAGGGAAAAAGGAAAAGGTTGAAACTAAAGGCACACCACCTTGAATATATGAAGAATATGTATTTGCTCCTCTAGAGGAGTTCTGAATGTATTGACTTGAAGGATTAATTAGCGCCGATAAGTCCCCGAAGGTATTAATCAGCCCTGAACCAAAATCATCGAAATATAATCCAGAAGGATCAGGGAAGGTCGCTTGTGCCGCCGCACTATATCCAAAATCATATATCTCTCGTGTAACTCCACCTGTATTCGGATCTTCATTTCGAGTCACAATAAATATCTCACCTTCAGTCCAACCATCCGTAAGACCATTCCACTCTAGGTAGTCTCCATCTCCGTCAAAACTCAATGATGGATTGTAATTAAAATATAATGCATTGTCCGTAATTAGTCTTGGATCTCCGAAAATATTCGTTACAACTCCGTTGCCACTTCGGTCGTTCAAATCATCCACTAGGTCAGTACCACTCGACGTACTCACTCCATCATCAGAGCGCAGCCATAGTGCTTCGTTTCCAACCCCTCCAGGTTGTGCATAAGCTAAAGGTGAGGAAACCATTAATAATAGCGTGAAAATTGTTTTTCTTGAGAGTTTTAGTTTCATATCGTTTATGGTAAATTAATTTCTTATTGAGAAAAATCTCTAAAGCACAATAGGACGATATGAAAAAAGAAAAAACCTAATTGCGTAGTGAAAAGAATCACTTTATCAGGGGGCATTTTATTTTTTCGGGATACAAAACTATAAATTCTGTAAAAAATACCATGGAAAACACAAAAACAATTCCCACCAATATACCTGTATTACAGAAAATTAACCCACTCAAAGCTATTTTTACGATCGATTATGTTAACAAAACGTCACCCTAGAAGGCCCTATTACCTTAAGAAATATTTAATATACAGTTAATCCTAAACCTCACAGTAGAGTACTCTATTCATATATTCTCTAAATGCAATTACACCGGGATATTTATTTATTAAATCTTAATAATTGATTCATAAAAAGGGTTTTCAGAATATTTACGAGTAATCCAATAAATACATTTGAAAAGTGTTTCTAAACGGTACTAAATAGACATTATTGAATAAAAAAAGGGATTCACTTCGTGAACCCCTTAAAATATATAATGAAATTTGACTTGGACTATTTACCTCCGTCTAATTCATCTTGCCATTTTTTTAACTCATCCCACTTTCCTTCAGCAGCTAATCCAGCTTGCTTTGGCCAAGTGTCAGTAACGTGATTTCCACGAACGCCAGCAATGATTTCAGAAATTTTCTCTGGTGTACTCGCTGCTAAATCAGCAAATGAAACAATACCAGCCTCAACTAAAGTCTCAGCAATTTTTGGTCCGATTCCCTCAATTTTCTTCAAATCATCCGCTTTCGCAGTTTTCTTTGCTTCTTTCTTAGGAGCCTTCTCTTCTACTTCAACAGCTTCATCAGCTTTCACTTCAGTTTCAGTAGTCGCTTCAACATTCTCTACATTAGCATTGGCATTTCCACCTCCACCACGACGAGAACGACGCGTATTTTTCTTAGCTTTTTCGTTTACATAAACATCATTGAAGTCTACCAATTCGATAAGACACATTTCTGCGTTATCTCCAAGACGGTATCCCGTACGAATAATTCTTGTATAACCTCCTTGACGTTCAGCAATTTTTGGAGCTACCTCTCTAAACAACTCGCTTACCGCATCCTTACTTTGAAGATATCCAAAAACAACTCTTCGAGAGTGTGTAGAATCCGTCTTAGATTTTGTCATAAGTGGTTCAACATACGCACGAAGTGCTTTCGCTTTCGCGATAGTCGTATTAATACGTTTGTGCTCTATAAGCGAACAAGCCATGTTAGATAACATTGCTTTTCTGTGCGCTGTCTTTCTACCTAAATGGTTAAATTTCTTACCGTGTCTCATATTCTTAAATTTCGTAAGTAACGGTTAACTGAATCTTGTTTTCGTGTATCGCCACAGCTCAGTCACCTATTACGCCATTTTTAATTTATTGCGATACTAATCTTTGTCTAATTTATATTTAGAAACATTCATTCCAAAAGAAAGACCTTTATTATCAACTAGGTCTTCTAATTCAGTTAATGATTTCTTACCAAAGTTTCTGAATTTCAATAAGTCGTTCTTATTGTAAGAAACGAGGTCTCCTAATGTTTCTACATCCGCTGCTTTCAAACAGTTAAGTGCACGAACCGAAAGATCCATATCCACCAATTTAGTCTTTAACAGTTGACGCATGTGAAGAGAAGTCTCATCAAATTCTTCAGTCTCAGCCTTAACTTCACTATCCAATGTGATACGCTCATCAGAGAATAACATGAAGTGGTGAATCAAGATTTTTGCAGCCTCTTTCAATGCTTCCTTCGGATGAATAGAACCATCTGTAGTAATATTGAAAATTAACTTCTCATAATCTGTTTTTTGCTCTACACGGAAATTTTCAACCGAATACTTTACATTCTTAATCGGAGTAAAGATTGAATCAATGAAAATTGTACCAAATTGAGCTCCACTGTCACGGTTCTCTTCTGCTGGATAGTACCCACGACCTTTTACAATCGTTAATTCTATTTCCAACTTAACAGAAGATTCCATGTTACAGATTACTAGGTCTGGATTCAAAACCTGAAACGCAGATGTAAACTTTCCTAAATCTCCAGCAGTTAATTTATCTTGACCTGCCACCGAAACAATTACAGTTTCGTTATCAGTTCCTTCGATTTGTTGTTTGAAACGTACTTGTTTCAAATTCAACACCATCTCCGTAACATCCTCAACAACACCTTTAATCGTAGAAAATTCGTGATCTACACCTTCAATACGAATTGAAGAGATCGCAAAACCTTCTAAAGATGAAAGTAAAATACGTCTTAATGAGTTACCCACTGTAATACCATAACCTGGTTCCAAAGGACGAAATTCAAATTGTCCCTGGTGTTCATCAGATTGAATCATGATGACTTTGTCCGGTTTCTGGAAGTCTAATATTGCCATTTTTTCTTCGTTTTAATTGAAGCTTAGTTGCGCGGTTTGAAAGTTTGAAGAAATACCAACAAACCCTTTGGCCAAGCCCAATATGATTAATTATTACTTAGAGTACAATTCAACGATTAACTGTTCCTTGATATTCTCAGGGATCATTTCACGTGTAGGTACTCCAACAACCTTCCCTTCAAGCGAACTTGGGTTCCACTCTAACCAATCGAAGCTATTCGATGATCCAGCTAAAGAATCGCTAATTACTTCAAGAGATTTTGATTTTTCACGGACACTGATTACTTCACCTACACGAACTTGATAAGATGGTACATTAACCACTTCACCATTAACAGTAATGTGCTTATGAGTAACAAGCTGACGAGCAGCTCTACGTGTTGGTGCTACACCAAGTCGGAAAATAGTATTATCCAAACGTCCTTCACATAATTGAAGTAGGTTTTCTCCTGTAATACCTTTCATTCTAGACGCCTTGTCAAACAAGTTTGAGAATTGACGCTCAAGAATACCATAAGTATACTTTGCCTTTTGCTTCTCAGTTAATTGGATTGCATACTCTGATTGCTTTCCTCTACGCTTGTTTGGACCATGCTGTCCCGGACCGTAGCTTCTTCTATCCAACGCTTTATCTGGGCCAAAGATTGGATCTTTGAAACGACGTGCGATTTTTGATTTTGGACCTGTATATCTTGCCATTTTTAAATTATTAAAAGAGAGGATTATGAATTAAGGCTTATTCCTTCGATAATCCCTATCCAAAGGATAGATTCTCTTTATTTGTTATTATATAAGATTAAACTCTTCTTCTCTTTGGAGGACGACATCCATTATGTGGAAGTGGTGTAACGTCAATGATCTCTGTAACCTCAATTCCAGAGTTATGAAGTGATCTGATAGCAGACTCACGTCCAGAACCAGGCCCTTTAACATAAACCTTCACCTTACGTAGACCAAAATCGTGTGCTTCCTTTGCAGCGTCTTCAGCAGCAACTTGTGCAGCGTATGGTGTATTCTTTTTAGAACCACGGAACCCCATTTTACCGGCAGATGACCAAGAAATAACTTGACCTGAACCGTTTGTCAAAGAGATAATAACATTATTGAAAGTCGCTTGAATATGCGCCTCACCTAATGCGTCAACTTTGACGTTCTTTTTTTTCTTTTGATTTGACTTTGCCATTTTTTTAGCTTTTAAATGTTTATTGCTTTCATCAGAATTGGAATTAAATTATTCCAGTCTTACATTTTCCAATAATGGGGGCAATTAGTACGGAAGTATATTCTAGAAGGAATTCTATATAAATACATCCCGAGGACTGCCTATCCACATTACCAAAAGCAGTACTACTACTTCTTCTTATTCGCAACCGTTTTTCTTCTACCTTTTCTTGTACGAGAGTTATTCTTAGTACGCTGCCCTCTTAATGGCAAACCAGATCTGTGACGAATTCCTCTGTTACATCCAATATCCATCAAACGTTTAATGTTCAATTGAACTTCAGAACGCAATGCTCCTTCTACTTTGATTTCATTCAACGCAGTACGAATTGCACCCAATTGGTCATCATTCCAGTCCTGCACCTTAATGCTTTCGTCAACATTTGCAGTTGCCAACACTTTACGTGAAGTACTTCTTCCGATTCCGTAGATGTACGTTAATCCGATAATTCCTCTTTTGTTCTTTGGTAGATCAATACCTGCTATACGTGCCATATTCTATTTTTTTAGAATTATGAATCATGAGTGATGTCAATTAATTTAACATCTAACCCATAACTCTAATTACCCTTGTCTTTGTTTAAACTTTGGGTTCTTTTTGTTAATCACGTAAACCCTTCCTTTTCTCTTTACGATCTTACAATCAACAGATCGCTTTTTTACTGATGCTCTAACTTTCATCTTTTCTTTAATTAATCTGCCTTTAATTTTACAGAACTTAAGGATTGTCCTTCCAAAGTTTTACCTTCTTGAACTTTCCGTACATTCATATCAAAAGCTTCTGTTTTTTATTTATATCTAAATGTGATTCGACCTTTAGTTAAATCATATGGAGACATTTCCACTTTAACACGGTCTCCTGGAAGAATTTTAATGTAATACATTCTCATCTTTCCTGAAATGTGCGCTAAGATAACGTGTCCATTTTCCAACTCGACTTTGAATCTCGCATTAGATAATGCTTCAATGATTACTCCGTCTTGCTCTATTGATGCTTGTTTAGCCATTTTTTACATTCCTGATAATTCGCCCGCATTTCTGCGACCTTGGATTCTTGTACCTTCCATTAAACCATCCATTTGACGATTTAATAAATACGACTCAATTTGCTGTAATGTATCCAATACTACTCCTACCATGATTAAAAGAGATGTACCACCGAAGAACATTGCAAATGCGCTATTAACCCCAGCTAACTTTGCAAATGCAGGCAAAATTGCTACAGCAGCAAGAAACAACGATCCAGGAAAGGTAATTCTTGAAACCAACGAATCAATATAGTTCGCTGTTTCATCTCCAGGCCTAACACCTGGTATAAAACCACCACTTCTCTTTAATTCATCTGCAATCTTACGAGGATTAATCATAATTGCAGTATAAAAGTATGTAAAGACAATAATCAATACTGCCAACAATGCATTATATCCAAATGCATACGGGTCTCCGAATGATTGAGCAATCCAATCTCCTCCAACACCACTCAATAACATTACTGGTAACGTCATAATAGCTTGTGCAAAAATGATTGGCATTACACCAGAAGCATTTACTTTAATAGGCAAGTAACTTCTTGCTCCTTGATCTTCAGCTGCTCTAGCTCCAACTACTCGCTTAGCAGTATTTAACGGAACCTTACGTACACCTTGAACAATCAATATCGTTCCTAGTACAACAACCATAAATCCGAAGATTTCCAATACAATTTTAATCAAATTACCTCCTGAAACCGCTCCAGTGACTTCCACCATGAACGCTTCTGGGAGACGTGCTAAAATACCTACGGTAATTAATAAAGAAATTCCATTACCAACACCTTTGTCAGTAATTCTTTCTCCTAACCAAACCGCAAACATAGCACCTGCGACTAATACAATTACCGCTTGAACCCACCAAAGTGCTCCCGCATCAACAGGTAATGCACCTTTACTCTCTACATACAAGTTCAAGTATGTTGGAGCCTGTAATGCACAAATAATGATTGTTAGAATTCGCGTATAATTGTTAATACGCTTTCTTCCAGACTCTCCTTCTTGCTGCATTTTTTGAACAACAGGCACTGCCATCCCTAAAAGTTGCATAATAATGGATGCACTAATATATGGCATAATTCCTAGTGCCATAATTGATGCGTTTGTGAATCCACCTCCTGAGAATAACGAAAGAAGGGTTTCTAACATATTTTGTCCTCCTTCAGCTTGAGCTTGTGCTAACTTAGAGTAGTCAACACCAGGCAAGATGATAAAAGATCCAATACGATAGATTAGAATTAAGGAAAGCGTCAAAATGATGCGTTTCCTTAACTCTTCAACCTTCCAGATATTCTTAATATTTTGTATAAATCGTTTCATTTGTAAAAATAGTTGGCAAAGTTAATTAGATTTCTGAACAATTCCCACCTTGAGCTTCAATTGCTGCCTTTGCAGTAGCCGAAAACTTGTGAGCTGTTACATCGATCTTCGCTTTCAACTCTCCTCTTCCAAGAATCTTAACCAACTCGTTTTTACTAACTAACCCATTAGCAACCAGTACCTCATGATTAATTTCTGTAACGTTCTTCTTCTCAATTAACGTTTGAATAATATCCAAATTAATGGCTTTGTACTCAACACGATTAATATTTTTAAATCCAAATTTTGGCACTCGACGTTGAAGTGGCATTTGCCCTCCTTCAAATCCTATTTTTCTTGAGTAACCTGATCTTGATTTTGCTCCTTTATGTCCACGAGTTGAAGTACCACCGCGACCAGATCCCTGACCACGTGCGATTCTTTTTCTGTTCTTTGTTGAACCACCCGCCGGAGTTAAATTATGTAAATTCATCTTAATTTCGTTTTTAAAGTTTAATCAACTACTTGTACTAAGTGTTGAACTTTTTTAACCATTCCTAAGATCTGTGGTGTTGCTTCATGTTCTACAACTTGATTCAACTTTTTCAATCCTAGTGCCTTAATCGTTGCTTTTTGTCTAGCTGTTCGATTAATAGCGCTTCTTACTTGCTTTACTTTGATTGTCGCCATCGTATATTCTATTAACCGTTAAACACTTTATCCAAAGAAACACCTCTTTGCTTCGCAACCTGAATTGCATCTCTCATATTAGAAAGAGCATCAATCGTTGCTTTAACAACATTGTGAGGGTTTGATGAACCTTGTGACTTTGCCAAGACATTATGCACACCAACGCTCTCCAATACAGCACGCATCGCACCACCGGCGATAACCCCTGTACCTTCAGATGCTGGACGCAACAAAACTCTAGCTCCACTGAATTTACCTTTTTGTACGTGAGGAACTGTACCATGCAAAATTGGAACTTTAATTAAGTTCTTCTTAGCATCATCAATTCCTTTAGAAATTGCTTCCGTAACTTCTTTTGCTTTACCTAAACCGTGACCAACGATACCGTTTTCATCACCTACAACAACAATTGCAGAGAAACTAAATGTACGTCCACCCTTTGTAACTTTCGTTACACGGTTCACGGCAACAAGCTTGTCTTTAAGCTCGATATCTGCAGATTTCACTCTGTTTAATACTTGTGCCATTCTTAAAATTTTAGTCCGCCTTCTCTTGCCGAGTCAGCTAATGATTTAACTCTACCGTGGTACAAATACCCGTTACGATCGAACACAACGGAAGTGATCCCGGCTTTTACTGCCTTTTCTGCTACCTCTTTACCTACTGCTGCTGCTTGCTCAATTTTTGAACCTGAAGCCGCCTTGTTATTATACGAAGATGCTGAAACTAAAGTAGTTCCCGTAGCATCATCAATAATTTGAGCGTAGATCTGCTTGTTACTTCTGAACACAGACAGACGAGGATTAGAAGAAGTACCAGAGATATTCTTTCTGATTCTTCTTTTAATTTTTGCTCTTCTATTTTCTTTACTAAATGCCATAATTAATGATATCTAATGTTAATTATTTCGCTGCAGCTGATTTACCAGCCTTTCTTCTAATTTCTTCTCCTAAGTAGCGTACACCTTTTCCTTTATATGGCTCTGGTTTACGAAGGGAACGAATTTTGGCAGCGACTTGTCCTACTAACTGTTTATCGTGAGACTCCAATGTTACAATTGGCGCCTTACCTTTTTCAGACACTGTAGATACCTTAATTTCCTTAGGAATTTCGAAGTGAATTGGGTGAGAGAAACCTAATGCTAACTCAAGCATCTGACCACTTGCATTTGCACGGAATCCAACTCCGATTACCTCTAATTCCTTTTTGAACCCTTCCGAAACTCCTTGACACATGTTAAACAACAATGCACGGTATAAACCATGTTTTGCTCTATGATCAGGTGCATCTGATTCGCGGGTGATTGTGATGGTACCGTCCTCTTGGCTTATTTGAATACAAGAATGAATTTCTTGAGACAATTCGCCTTTAGGACCTTTAACGCTGACAACGTTTCCATCCACTTTCACTTCTACTCCACTCGGGATTGTTACTGGGGATTTACCTATCCTTGACATTTCTATCTATCTTAATAATTAATGTACGTAGCAAAGAACTTCTCCACCAACGTTTTCTCTTTTTGCTTCTTTGTTTGTGATTACACCTCTTGATGTAGACACAATCGCAATTCCTAGTCCATTCAATACACGTGGCATCTCAGATGCACTTGCGTACGTACGAAGTCCTGGAGTAGAAATACGTTGCAATTTAGTAATTGCAGGAACCTTCGTAGAAGGGTTGTATTTCAAAGCGATTTTGATTGTTCCTTGTTTGTCGTCATCCTCAAACTTGAAGTCTGTGATATATCCTTGATCAAACAAAATTTGCGTCATAGCACGCTTAATGTTTGAACCAGGGATAACAACCATTTTCTTACGAGCAGAGCTCGCGTTGCGGATACGTGTTAGGTAATCTGCTATTGGATCTGTATTCATAATTTAAAATTGTGGTAACGGTTTTCAATTGTGTTGAACCTGAAACCAGTTTATACTTTTTCGAGTGCAAAGATATAAAGACAAAAGATGAAAGACTAATTGCCTCCACCTTTTTAATCATTTATGTTCTCTATGCCCCTACCAGCTTGCTTTTTTAACACCTGGTATTTTACCTTCTAGTGCCATTTCACGAAAAGTAACACGAGAAATTCCGAATTGACGCATATATCCTCTTGGACGACCAGTCAAACCACAACGGTTGTGAACACGGTTCTTAGCAGAGTTAGCAGGCAACTTTTGCAATTTCATCATTGCGTCCCACTTTGCTTCTTGCATTTCTTCAGAGTCGTCGTTAGACTTTAAGATCTTTGTAAGCTCCTCACGCTTTGCAGCGTAACGAGCAGCAAGTCTTTCTCTTTTGCGCTCACGCGCTTTCATTGATTCTTTTGCCATCTCTTATTTTTTTGTGAATGGGAAACCGAATGCATCTAACAATGCTTTACCTTCTTCATCACTATCTGCTGTAGTAACGAAAGTAATGTCCATTCCCATGATGCGGTTAACTTTATCGATATCAATCTCAGGGAAGATGATGTGTTCTTTAACACCGAAGTTGAAGTTTCCTCTTCAATCAAATCCTTTCGCG
>JAKVAS010000067.1 GCA_022448165.1 Crocinitomicaceae bacterium
CGCCTGTAGAATTCGTTGTTCTGGTTGAAATCCCCTTGGGTTGTTCCCAAACACGATTATGGTCTAAAAAAGTTCGGACATTAAGTAGATCAGATAAATCAATATCATAATTGTCTTTCAAATCGGACGCTAGTAACTCAGGGTTACCAATATCTCCCCAAATGACTTTTGCCCATATATCTGCTTCGATCAGATTTTTTCGAGAAACTCTTAGTGCAGCTTCATTATAATCAACACCTATTAATTGCAATGGATACTCATCAAGCATTTCTCCTCTTAATGTATTATTCTGGATCACCGTGAATAAGTGCTTTATAAATGCTCCATTTCCGCAGCCCATATCAAGAATACCTTTTGGCTGTTCTTCAATTGGTTTATTGAAAATATCAATAACAACCTTATCGAGTATTTTGAAGTAGGCAGAATGTGCGCCACCACTTCCCCATACATTCATTTCTCGATCCACATGGAGCTCTGCAGACTCTGAATTACTTTTGAAAATCAGTGCATTACCAAACAATAATTCTTCAAGTTTTCTAAGGGTCGGCAAATATGAAATTGTGACCCCATACGCCGTGGCTCTTTTGGCGAAGAACAATCCATATTCAGTAAATTTATACGTCCCACCATTTTCTAATTCGAACCAACCTAAATCAGTTAAAATATTAAGTAGTCTCTCAAAATATTCATAATTTTCATGGAATTCTTCAGGTTTAAATCTGCTTTCCATAAAGTATTTATGAAACATGGATTTAATCCCTAAATAAACAGTCGTTGGACCTACAATAATACCTTCTATATGAAGTAGAATTTGATTACGAATATCTCTATCTACCCCACTGTTTAGTACTTTTTCATTTCTAATATTTTTAAACGAATTGTAAATTTTCTCCAATTCAACAAAAGGTTCTATTTCAAATTTGCGCGGATGATACTTTTCAGACATCTTCAACAATTGTACTACATCCTCATAAAGATAAAATTGTTTAAATGCTGATTCAGATCGTTCATTTAGTTCAAAGTGAACAGTATTGTTCGTGTTATCAACAACTTGGTTAAGCCATCCTTGAGAGCATAATCCTCGTAAAGCAACATTTAAATACCCTCCATTAGCATTGAACACTTCGATCAAATCATCCAGAGAAACCCGTTTATGTTCTAGAAGGTAGTCTGTAACCCCTTGTGTTTTCAATGCATGAGCTGTTGGCGCAATAACAATTCCATCAAGATGACGAAATAATTTATGTCTTAAGGTCTTTTTCTTGTTTGAATCCATATAATTCTTAATGATATAAAACAGCTCAACTAAGTTATCCTGTAAGCTATACCTGTGATTAAGTTTTAACTAAGATAGTCATTTTCCAATAAGTTGTTTTCGTGAGGATTAATGGTAATAATTGACTAATTCAATCAAGAGTATTTAACTTTTAAAAATTCATTCCTTGCCCCGAAAAAATGAATGATTTAAGTCTAATCTTGCTAAGGTGTAACTTTTCAATCGGATTATTTGTTTTAAATAAACATTCCAAACTTACGACTAAACTACAAATACGATGAATTTTAAGGCACTATGTTTTTTGCTTTCAACCTTGTGTGCATTAACAGGGAATACACAATCAATATCAATCCAACTTGTTTCAGGAACCGAAGGAGTTATATGGGGCCCAAATCATTTATTTGGTGAAGATGAGATTGAAAATGTCAAAGTATATAAAAATGAACTTTACTTTGCTGGTGAGCATACTACACTTGGTCCAGGTTTGTTTAAACTTGACTCTATGAACAACGTCGTTCATGTTGCGGATGTTAGCGACTTGAATGGTACTGAGGCCAACCCAAGCCATTTAACTGTTTTGGGCGATCAATTGATATTCACTTGTTCAAATTCAATAGTAGGAACAGAGCTTTGGAGTTACGATGGTATAAACCCACCTAGTTTAGTCAGTGATATTGAATTGGGTACGGCAAGTTCATTTCCGACTCAGCTTTCTGTCGCTGGAGGAAATCTCTATTTTGCAGCCACAACAGCTTCAGAAGGAACAGAGTTATATATCTACGACGGAACTTCATCCCCATCCATCATAATGAGTAATCCAGGCACTAGCTGCGTATTCCCAATATATATGAGGTCTTACAAAGATTCGGCAGTAGTATTTCGAGGTATTGATAATGCAGGAACGGCAGATATTATTTTATTAGATGCGGCTACAAACACACCTGTCGAAATTTCAAATTTTAACGCAACAAACTTTCAGATTTTTGGTGATATAGGCGTATTGGGAAATCAAATAATATTTAGTTATGATGATGCAGGTTCAATTAGCGCAGAGCCATATATGTATAATGGTAGCGGAACAGCAAGTTTACTCGCCGACATTAATCCAGCTGGTCCATCCATTTCCGAAGGGCGCTATACCGAGCATAATGGAATCTTATACTTTATGGCAGGCAGCACATTTATGAACACTGAATTGTGGCAATATGACGGTGTAAATCCACCATCAATCGTAGAGGATAAGAATCAAAATGGCTCGTCTTTTGTTTTCGAAATGATTTCCTACGACAGTTGCCTAATTATTAGTAGTGATCACGTTTGGGATATTGATGCTCAAGGAGAGTTACACTTAGTCGAAGGAAATAGTATAAGTCTAATTGAAGATTTATATCCAGGGCCAATTGGATCAAACGCACAAGATTTTGAGATTCACAATGATAAATTATATTTCTTAGGAAGGTATAATGGAGGGGGAAATGCCTTATATGTTCTTGATAAAGAAGACAACTCTGCAGGAATAGAAATCAATGAAAATGAACATGAGTTCTTTCAAATAACTCTTTTCCCTAATCCAACAAATGACAATGTATCATTGAAAGCGAAAGAAGACCTATACCCTTTTGAAGTTCAGATTATTGATCAGCGAGGCGAATTACTTGAAACGAAACAAATTCTATCTGCTGATGATTACTTAAGCTTAAATAAGCTAAAAATAGGCTTGTATTATTTTAAAATAAAAACGAATAACTTCACTGAGATTCATAGGATTTCAAAAATTTAATAATTCAATATGGCGCCTGTAACAATTAAGCTTTATTGATCAACATGAGTCCTTACCGCTCCAATAAAACACATTACACACTCATAAACAAATCAATAACACAGAACATCCAATAAGTCGTTACACCTACTCAATGTACTCCTCGTTATCCAATTCATAATAACGCAAATATCTATTTTTGACTTTTTAATATAAGTAGTACTTAAATGTGATTAATTTCTTTCTTTGCAATTCAGATGTTCTAGAAATACTTAATAAATTAATCTTACTCCTATTGTCATCAATGATTTCTGAATCCAATTCAGGAATAAACATCAAGCTGTAACATAATTCATCTCTATCTTTCTCTTTACCGTAAGTGTATTGAAAATCAGAAATTGTCGCATAATGTTCATTTGAAATATTTCCCTTTTTCACTTCATCTATAAGCAAGGAGTTATGAGATTTATTTGGTTGACTATAATGATGAATAAAAACGACTATCGGCATACCAGCGGTTAAATTTCGATGGTTCATTTTTTGGTGCATACTGTCAGTGTCCAAACCAATTAATTTTTCTCCTGGAAATCCATACTCCTTTGTTATTTGAATCATACGAAGAACTAATTTTCGGTCAACCTCTTCAAATTGTTTATTCAATTTTCGTATCCTGAATATGTTAAATCTATTCTTATCAGTTAAATCTCTAATTGCCTGATCTTTGGCAAAAATTGTATTAATTTCATCTCTAATTTCCCAATTCACATTGTTTTCATATATGCTCCTTAAGCTATCTTTAACTAAAAGAATTTCTGGCCAAGCACTTGTGTTTTTAAAATCGGTTAGGATTGACTTCTGTTCAAGAAAACTAAATTCAATTCCTTGTATTAAACAACGTCTAAAAAAACAATCAATTTTATCAAAATTTCCGATTTTGGAAGCGACTTCCAAAGCATTAAAACAATCTCTAGCAAATACAAAGTCGAATTTCTCAAAAGTTTCGAAATAATGCTTCACACCTTTTTCAAGACTATCTTCAATCAGTGACAATTTGGCTTTATTAACGCCTTCATAATATTCGTAATAATCTTGAGAGAAGGAATACCTTGAACAGAGTAAAAATATAACTGTAGTTGCTATTTTAATTTTTAACATTGTGATTAATAATTTAGGGAAGAATGACGTGCTCATTTCGCCCGTAGTTAAGGTTTTAATTTCAAAAGATAAAAATCATCAAAATAACTGTCTAATTACATACGAAAAATGATTCTTTTCTTGAAGCAAGATATCCAAAGCGTAATTATCAATAATTAAACGGTTAGAATATTATTTATTTAGTATTCTTCTAACAGTTATGCTCAATCACAAAGCGTCCGTAATTTTAGAAATTAAACACTTTCAAGGAATCTAAAAAGTAACGATTCTCTCTTATTGAACACTTCAATTAAGATCTTAAATAAATAAGATGATTAATTAACAGCCACCCTTACCATAGCTCTCTTATCTCCTCCCTCTATTCCTACAAAATAAACACCTGCAGGCTCCGAAATCTCAAGGTTTAGCACTTGACTTTCATGAAATTTATCGAAGGTAATCAACCTACCCTGAAGGTCTGTAATTGTTATTTCTATCAGTCCGTAAACCCTAGACAAGTCAATTGTAAACTCTCCAAGAGTTGGGTTTGGATAGACCTTTAGTCCTTCACCAAAATCATTCTTAATGATTCCTGGTTTAACCGATATATCACTTAAATTACGATACAACCTAGTCACAGGATTTGTTGATTTAGTAAAATTAGTTAGTCCAGTAAAAAAAACATCTTTTTTAAAGTCCCCATCGAAATCTTCGATGCAGACATCCCCCCCATGATAATTTTTAAACGGTAAGTTTTCTAATCTCGTAAACTTCCCCCAACCATCATTCAAGTATAAATTGGTTGTTGGTTTATCCGTTTCAGATAGTCCTGTTACGAGAATATCAAGATCAGAATCCAAGTCAATATCGTCAAAAGCCACTTCTATGCCCCAGGTAACATCTATAGGCAGATCAAACTTCTTTTCAAAATTTCCATTTCGATCGTTAATCCAAACTTCATGAACAGCGGTATTACTCATTGAATTCCCAATAGATCCAATAATAATGGCGTCCGGTGCATTGTCACCATCAATATCTTCTAAAAACATTGCACCTTGATACAATGATGGAAATTTCGTTCCTGAAGCTAATGTAAAATTAGCGTTACCGTCGTTAAAAAAAAGCTGGGTAGGAACCTCAAACTTATGAGTACATATCAGAATATCTTCTGTTCCGTTAATATCAACATCCTTTATTCGAATTGCACTAACCTGAGATACGGAAATATTCAAATTCACCTTTTCTGTGAAAATTCCACTTCCATCATTCATATATATTTTTGTGCTTTCTCTCGAATTGGAACTCGCCAATCTATTAGTAATACCAGATATAATAACATCTTGAGATCCATCGCCGTCTAAATCAGCAAATTCTACTACTCCAAAACATATACCTTTAAACGGAGAATTCTCTTGCAAGGTGAAGTTTCCCTTTCCATCATTAAAATAGAGTTTAGCTATTGCCTCACTGTATGACTCTCCATTAGCTCTACGACCATACATACTTCCAGAAATAAACACATCTTGATCTCCGTCGTTATCAACATCTACAAAATCTATAGTACTGTGTTCAACCCCAACAAAGGGTGTTTTATTCACCTCTGTAAAACTTCCCTTTCCATCGTTGATGTACAGTGTAGCAGCTAAATCAAAATGCTCCTTCCTAGAACCCGTGATTATCAAATCTAGATCGTTGTCGCCATCGACATCAGCAAAAGCAGATTCTCCATCATACACATTCTCAAATACTTTTTGCTTCTGAAACTCCTCAGAAAATTTAAGTGTTTGCGATTGAATATTAAAGGATATAAAAAATAGAAAAAGAGGGTAAATGATTTTCATAGTTGTAGTTCTAGAAGTTGATTATATCACATATAACGCTGTTAGGAAATAGTGTTACAACTTAACAGCTCAATAACCAAGAGAAGTTTTATCTGTGACCTATTATGTCCCAATCTTAGTTATATAGAGTAACACTTGGACATCAAACGCTCTAATCTTCTCTATATATCATCTATTATTAGAAATAACTGCAATCCTATCTGAACCTTCATCATACAATTTCCCAATATTACTATATACATGAGCTTTCACGAAAACTGTGAAAACGTATAACAAATTCGTCATTCTCATCTCCAGAAACCAAGTAATCAAACTCTAATTGGTCAATGTTAACCTTATGTTGTTCTATCTTTTCGACTATTATGCAGTACTGAGTCATGCCTAAGTTGATGTGTACTGAATTAACTCCTATTTTCTTTAACTAATGAATATAATTTTGCCAATTGATGATCTTCAACTATATCTTTTTCATATTCGAAATTGAGCTTTTCAAGCACCCGAATTGAACTTAAATTTTCAGGTAAAACCATTGCAATCACCTTTTTTAATCCTAAAGTACTAAATCCAAGATTCAAACATGCTTTCGCCGATTCAGTAGCAATTCCTTTTCCCCAATATTCTTGCATAAATCGATATCCAAGATCAACTTCATCCATATCTTCTAGGTACTTTAGACCTGTAAATCCAATAAATTTATTTTCTCCTTTTAATTCAACTGCAAGTCGTCCAAACCCGTATTTTTCATAATCTCCGAATACATTTTCGACAATCCTCCGTTCAATTTCTTTCTTGGATACAACTCCTCCATCACCAGTATATCGACTTACTTCCGCATCTAAATTCATCGTATAGGAAGGTTCTATATCTTCCATCTTAAAAGGGCGAATAAAAAGCCTTTCAGTCTCAATAAATAAATTCGAATTAGACATTTTTTTAGTTTTAAATTATACTTAACCTCCTAAATCTATATTCTATAAGGGCTACAATATAGGTGTAAAAGTCTCACAATATAGGCCCATCCATAGTCATATGTAAATCACCCTATACACATCAATTGAACTAATACACCAAATTCCTTTTAAAAAAAGAACAAGGACTTTACCAAAATACTGAGGTAAAACCAATATATGCATAACATATTTAGTCGAAGAAAACCGTAAGCTATGCTTTAATTAATTTTGTCCTTTGTAAGATTTTTTAACATCCCCCTGAAAATTGGTCCATGAAAAGGAAATACGGAATACCAATAAAGCCTTCCTAATAAGCCCAAAGGCCTAAATGTTGCTGTTTGCTGCAGTTCATCATCAATAATCTTAAACTCTAACCAAGCCTCTCCTGGCAATTTCATTTCCGCAAATAATAATAAACGTCCTTCATTTTTATCGGCATATAATACTCTCCAAAAATCTACTGCATCTCCTGTATTTATTGAGGCCAAATTAGTCCTCCCTCTTCTTAGACCAACTCCACCAGCTATTTTATCTAACATTCCTCTTAATTTCCACAACCAATTGCCATAATACCACCCCGTTTCACCTCCAATACTCCAAATTTTTTCAAGAGATAATTCTCGATTTTCCATCTTTCTTTTTCTCTTATCAATAAAACATCCAAATGTTGGAACTTCTATAAAATCCGAAATATCAAAGCTAATTCCACTACTTGAGTAAGAATCTTTCCAACTAGAAATTATTGCATTATTTCCAATTTTATTAAATGCCTTATTAAGAGCTTCTTGATAACTGAAAGGCTTAATATTAAGAATTGAATTAATTCTGTTATCACGACAAACCACTTCAACTTTCATACTATTTACAAGTGATACGGCAAGTTTGTAAGATGTTGATGTTACGAAATAAAGCCAGTATGAAGACAGTCTGGGCGTCATGACAGGAACAATAAAAATAGAGCGTTTTAGTTTTCTGCATTTAGCAAAACCCAAAAGCATCTGCTTATAGGATAAAACGTCAGGTCCACCAATATCAAAATTTTCATTGTACGTTTTTGGATTGAATAGTGATTTGATCAAAAATGCGATCACATCACCAACCCCAATAGGCTGGCATTTAGTGTTTAGCCATTTTGGAGTAACCATAATTGGTAATTTTTCTACTAAATCTCTGATAATTTCAAAAGAAGCACTACCAGACCCTATAATTATTCCTGCTCTAAGAGTCGTTAAACTATATATTCCTTTACTAAGTTCAGTTTCTACATCTCTTCTTGAACTCAAATGCTTAGATAGCTCAGCTTCATTTGCGATCCCACTTAAATAAATAACATGTTTAGCATTAGTTCTTCCAAGTGCATTTTTGAAATTAATAGCGGAGGATTTTTCAAGAGCCTTATAATTTTTTGATGCAGACATTGAATGAACTAAATAGTATGCACCATCAATATCTTTAGGAATTTTTTCAAGTGATTCCGCATTCAATAAGTCAATTTCAATTACAGAAATCTTATGCATTAATGAAGGAGGTGGTGTAAATCTTCGAGTATCGCGAACGCAACAAATCACATCATACCCTGAATCAACTAAAACAGGTAATAATCTTTTTCCTATGTAGCCAGTCGCCCCCGTTAAAAGCACCTTCATAATAAATTAAAAATAATGATTTTTAACCTAAATACCGAATAGCTAAACAAGGCTTTTACCTAAGAATACTTGAAATAATAGGTGCTATTAATCTTCACGTTTTTTTTATTAGCATTATACCAAAAAAATTAACCACAGATTTAACACCTGTAAATCATACACCTTAAAACTCAATAGACTTTAATTATTATTGAAGTTTGTTTAATAACCGACAGCTCCTCCATCTGGACTTGATGAATCAGAGGCTCCTTGATAAACACCTGATGGTAAACATAAAATTCCCATTAATCGTCCTAGGGATTCTCGACCTTTTAAAGTGTGTCCCATTTGAGTCAATGCCTTTTGAGTGTCAGGAGACATAAGATCATTTTCAAAAACTAATTCATTAGGCATCCACTGATGATGAATTTTCATCACTTCAATAGCTTTTTCTATAGACATTTCATATTCTATTACGTTTAGAATGGCTTGAAAAACCGTACTAATGATTGTTCTCCCCCCAGGACTTCCTATTATCAAATAGGGCCTACCATTCTTAGTAATAATTGTCGGCGACATACTCGAAAGCATTCGTTTTTCAGGTTGAATGACATTTGGATCGGTCCCTATAATCCAACCATTATTCGTGTACCCCGGTTGCGGGTTAAAATCCCCCATTTCATTGTTAAAAATAAACCCAAGATGCGGCGAACCTAACCCCGATCCATAGGATTGTTCAATTGTATAAGTTAGCGATACTGCATTTCCATCTTTATCAATGATAGACAGATGAGTGGTGTTCTTTCCATCATACAATTGTCCAAATTTTGACGAATCGCTAATAGAAGCATGATTAAAATCAATATTTTCATACCTCATCTTGGCAAAATCTTTTGAAATCAGCTTATCTAATGGCATATCCAAATTATAATCAGGATCACCAAGATGCTCTGCTCTATCGGCAAATGTCCTTCGCATAGCTTCGGCAACCAAGTGCACATAAGCGGTAGAATTAAAAGGAATAGAATCAAGGTTGGCTTGTTCCATTAAATTTAGCATTTCAATGACAGCAACTCCTCCAGAACTTGGAGGTGGCATAGCAATAATTTCAAACTCCTTATATGTTCCTTTAATAGGTTTTCTTTCAACGGCTTCATATTTGCTTAAATCATCAAGGGTAATAATACCTCCATTAGCCTTCATAAAGTCAGCTATTTCTTGAGCAACTGATCCTTTATAGAAGCCATCCTTACCATGATCTCTAATTAATTCTAAAGTAGTTGCTAACTCTTGTTGTACCCAAAGTTCTCCAAACTCGGTGAGTTCTCCTTTCGGATTTTTAAAGTAATCCTTTAAAAATTGAGGATAATCACCTGCATTGTGTTTCTTAGCGTGTTCTGCTAACGTCCAAGAAAGAACCACACCATCTTTAGCTAATTGAACTGCTGGTTGAACTAAATCTCTCCAAGGAAGGGTTCCATACTTCTGATGAGCCATATAAAGTCCTGCAACGGTTCCTGGAACGCCAACAGATTTTAGTCCATTATGATTACTTCCTTTTACTAAAACACCTTCATCATCTAAAAACATATCGGAAGAAGCAAGTAAAGGCGCTTTTTCTCTAAAATCAATGGTTGTCGACTTACCCTCTGAATCCATAAAAACCAGAAATCCACCTCCACCAATATTACCTGCTTGTGGATGAGTAACAGCAAGAGCAAAAGCCGTCGCAATCGAAGCGTCAATAGCATTGCCTCCTTTTTTTAAAATACTAACACCTATATTGGATGCCACAGTATTATCACACACCACCATGCCTTGTTTAGCGTATGTTTGACCGAAGCCATTGTTATGCGCAATCATAAACATAACAAATAAACTTATCGCTTTAATAATTGTCTTTACTGCCATTATATTAATTTCTTACGGTAAATATAACAAACGTCCTATCTGAAAGGAAAGTAATATTCTTGTTATTATATTGATATCAGCTTATCTAAGTTTCAGTAATACAAATTATGTAGATATTAAATCTAATGTCTTTTCAGTATTGTTAAGCAAAGGCTTTAGCAAAGGCTTTAGCAAAACAGTGGTCTATTTTAGATTCTAACTCAACTACTGAGCTTTGATTAATATGTTTAATCTTTCCAAACTTGATGATTATCGGAAAGTTCTTGAATTGCATTCATCATATATATAATTTCATCATCGGTATGTGTAGGATGTATAGACAATCTAATCCACCCTACTTTAGCAGAAGAATCACCTATATTTATTAAGTCTGTCATATTCTTAGATTCTTTGGGTGTTAAATTCAATAGGTAATGACCATATGTTCCTGCACAAGAACAACCTCCCCGAGTTTGAATGCCAAACCTATCATTAAGTAATTTAACCCCCAAATTAAAATGAAGATCATCAATATAAAACGAGATGACACCGAGTCTATGTTTATGCTCTTCCGCTAGTATATGAAGGTTAGGAATATCACATAAATATTTCCAGATAATATCCAAAATTTCTTGTTCCCGTTTTTGAATGTTCTTTACCCCCATTTCTTCCTTTAGATGTAGGCACATTGCAGCTTTAATAGTCTGAAGAAAAGCAGGAGTTCCTCCATCCTCTCGAGATTCAATATCGTCAACAAATTTGTGTTCTCCCCATGGATTAGTCCAATCGACAGTTCCTCCTCCTGGGTTATCAGGAATTAAATTCGAATATAGGTTCTTATTGAAAAGAAGTATTCCTGTTGTTCCTGGCCCGCCAAGAAATTTATGAGTTGAAAAGAAGATCGCATCCAAATAACGGCCATTTTTGTCATCTTCATGCATGTTTATAGTTACATATGGTGCTGAACAGGCAAAATCAACAAAACACACTCCCTCATATTCATGGATTAGCTCAGCTATTTCCATATATGGCGTCATTATCCCTGTAACATTCGAACAAGAAGTTATAGAAGCAATTTTTGTTTTCCGACAGGAATATTGCTTTATCAGTTTTTGAAAATTCTCGACAGAAACCAATCCTTTTTCATCGGGAGGAACGATCACAACGTCTGCGAGAGTTTCAATCCAAGATGTATGATTAGAGTGATGTTCCATATGCGTAATAAAAACTACAGATCTTTCATTTTCAGTCAAATATAAAGACTCACTGAAAGATTCATGTATCTTAATGCCAAGAATTCTTTGAAGTTTATTAACCACCCCTGTCATTCCCGAATTAGAAGAAATTAGAATATCACTGTCAGATGCTGAAACATGATTTTTAATGACCTCATATGCCTTATTATAAGCATAAGTCATTTTGGAACCAGTATAGTTTGTATCCGTATGAGTATTGGCTACAAACGGAAGTAATCCTGCCGAATACGGTTTTCGATGGGAAGATACATGCGCCCACTGGCAGTCCAGTCAGCATAAATCAATCTAATAGAATCGTGATTTGGGGTTTTTATATCCTGATCTTGACCAATTATTCCCAATCGGTATTTTGAAAAATATTGTTGCATAATCATCTATTGTAAGAAGCTGAAGCAACGCACTTTGCGAGGCTACAAAGTTCATTGAAGTTAAACAATAATATTAATCTTTTGTATCATTTGTCATTATATTCTACCTATATATTGACATATTCGAAGGCATTAAATAAAAACATGAAGTATAGATTATTCTAGTTTTTATATCTATAACGTTTTAGCTAAAAACCCAGAGCAATCTTACCATGTTTCAGTTTTTGATCATTAAACCAATTTCAAATCGAATCTTGATAAGTAAATTGAAACTATACATACAAAATGATGTAGAATCGCTTAAAAAGCAAAAGCTCTTACTGAAGTATTCGCATAATTTAAATTGCCGATTTTGAGGTATTATGGAATCCTTATTGTACCGTAAGCAACATATAACAATGAGAAAACCTTCCACTTTCGGGGATAAAACACAATATTTTTTGTCCTTTTTCAAGTTTCCCTGATTTAAATAATTCTTCTAGAATAATATATATAGAAGCACTACCTGTATTCCCTTTTTCATAAAGGTTTGTGAACCACTTTTCAAATGGAATTTCAAAATTGATATTCAAAAGATGATCATAAATGATGTTCTTAAAATATCCAGAAGAATAATGAGGAAGAAACCAGTCAATATCTTCATTTCTCAAATTACGTTTCTCAATAATTCCA
Source organism: Crocinitomicaceae bacterium (assembly GCA_022448165.1). Lineage (GTDB taxonomy): Bacteria > Bacteroidota > Bacteroidia > Flavobacteriales_D > Crocinitomicaceae > UBA4466. The sequence continues at coordinate 12,772 of JAKVAS010000067.1, forward strand.
GCCAACGCAAGATCAATTCCGGTGTATACCCCCAGACTATTAAGTAATTTAACATCTTGCTTAATTGCCATGATGTATTCCCGTTGCTTAGGAGTCAAATTATCATGTGATTTCCACGACACAATAGATCCATCCTTGAGCTTAGTTCCCCCCATGTATTGGCAAGTTTCATATGCCCCAGCATAGGATATATTTTCTATCCATTCAATTTTCAATGAAATACCATTTTCATTCTTCTGGTTAGATAGGAATGCCGCGCCGGCGCCATCAGACAACATCCACCTTAAAAAATCCGCATTAAAAGCTAATTCAGGAGTCTTTTCTAAGTTCAACTTTTCATTTGGTGTTTCAATATTCAAATCTAAGTCGATATTCTCACTGTAAAATTTTGCTCTTAAAACCGCTGATGACAACTCTGATCCTGTTGCCACGGCATTACGACTGATTCCAGAGGCAATATTCATATAAGCATATTTAAAAGCTGTCATACCAGATATACAGACGCCGGCAGTAGTAACCGACTCACAATTTGGAATTCCTAATTCTCCTTGAACCATCAACGCATGACCTGGAAGAAGTAAGTCTGGAGAACTCGTTCCACAACACAAGCATTCAATATCGTTTAAGTTAAAATTGCCATATGGCGCTAACTTTAAGATCGCTTGTGCTACTAGTTCAACATTAGTATGCGTAAGTTCCATAGTTAGTGGATTGATCGCGTAATAGCGCTTTTTGATTTTGTTGTTTCGTAACACTATACTTTTTGCTCTTGAGGAATAATTATTAATTTTCCCTAGAACCTTTTCTATATCTTCATTCTCGACAGGCTTATTTGGCAAGAAGCAAGACATATCGTTGATATATACTTCCATAGTATGTAATATTTGTCAATATATATTTAATTCACTTTCAAGATCTTGATTAATCTGTTTTCAAGCTTGCTTGAAGACTAAGGTTGATTTCCTTGCATTAACAATTAAAAATACGAAGAGGGCTCTATCTTTATGTTTCTATGTGAACAATTAGCAAATTATCGAGATAAACATTTGCAAAAGTTGTTTCATTATTCAACCATTAATTAAGATAATGAGTTTTATCTATAAAACCAAGTTTTAATAGTTCTAACACTAAGGCAAGAAAATATAGGATGAATACCTAGCAACATATCATTATCTATGAATGACTAAAATACATTATTAGTCGTTCTCTTTCGAAACACTCTAATGAGAGGAGCAAAAATGGAAATCAGAGGCACTATGAAAATGATTACAAAACAAAGGTAAATGTAAAATCCCCAAATTCTGTTTTTCCTTCTTCTATCACCCGCACCTCCCTTTTTAAGTATAAATCCAGCCCAAATATTGAAAATTCTGGACACCCTTTTTTCCATGGTCATAAGAGTATTATTTCTAATAGTGGCACCTTGAGCGTCTAACTCGTTTTGAGTTAAATCAAACATTTCATTTTTTAAAAGAGCATCAACTATTAGTTGCCCAAATCTAGAAGCTTCATTGATGTCCTTATTTGACACTCCTGGTTTGGGAAATAAACCAAGAATCTTTTTCTTCTTTCCTGTAAGCATCCATCTAGCAATAGTAATGATTCCAATGAGGTTCGGGGCCTTATCTGTTAGGACGATATTTCCAGTTAGCTTTCCATTTAACTTGTGA
>JAKVAS010000068.1 GCA_022448165.1 Crocinitomicaceae bacterium
AGTAACTAGTAAGAGTAGTTTTTTAATCATCATTCATAGTTTTAGAAGTGCTGTTCTTAAGATAGATAGCTAATTTAAAAAAGCACTTTTCGATTGCACAGGGATCAAAATACGAATCCTAATCTTGGTATTATAAAAAATCACTCATTTCTTCGCATGAACAACTTTGTTTACGATGAATAATCGGCAGCATCTATCATTCGTTAACATTTATCAAAAAATGTGAATAAAACTTTCAAGTGAGAGCAATGAGTCCCTTTTTTTCCTTGTACTTTTGTGCTTATGTTAACAATTGATCCAACGCAAATTCCCGTTCCCAAACTTCACCATTATTTATTGGGTGCTGTAGGGCCTCGTCCAATTGCTTTTGCATCCACAATTGATGCTGATGGAAATGACAATCTTGCTCCATTCAGTTTTTTCAATGTTTTCAGTGCAAATCCTCCAATTATGATTTTTTCGCCTGCTAGAAGCGGGAGAACAAATACAACGAAAGATACGTATAACAATGTGAAGTCAATTCCAGAAGTTGTAATAAACGTTGTTAATTATGAAATTGTGGAACAAATGAGTTTAGCCAGTTCTCCTTATTCTCCAGGAGTAAGTGAATTTAAAAAGGCTGGATTTACACCTTTAGATTCGGAAACAATTCGCCCAAAACGTGTTGCTGAGTCTCCTGTTCAATTTGAATGCAAAGTAATTGAAGTAAAAGAACTTGGAAATGAGGGAGGTGCTGGAAATTTAGTTTTTTGCGAAGTACTCAGAATTCACATCAATGAAGCAGTACTAAATTCTGAGCAAATGATCGATCAACAAAAAATTGATCTTGTTTCGAGAATGGGGGGTAATTGGTATTGTCGTGCCGATGATCGTTCAATGTTTGAAATCACAAAGCCAATTATGACAATCGGGGTTGGGTTTGATAAACTTCCAGAAGACATTCGTAGTAGTGATGTTCTAACCGGAAATGATTTAGGAAAACTTGCTGGAATTCAAGAATTACCAAATGAAACAGATGTAAATGAGTTTAAACTAATAGAACTCAGCGATTTATTCGTTTCTTTAGAGGATGATCCTGTACTTTTGGAAAAGGAATTACACAAACAGGCAAAAGAATTATTGAAAGAGAATAAATTGGATGAAGCATGGATGACCTTGCTAGCGTTCAATAATGGATAAAAATGAAAATCATTGATTTTCGAAACAATAACAATAGAAAAACACAAACTAAAAAGCTATGTTCAAATTAACAGGAACGGTGAAGGTGATCAAGGACACTGTACAAGTAACAGAAAAGTTCGCGAAGAGAGAATTTGTAATAAATGATGCATCTAGTATGTATCCTCAAGATATTTTATTTCAATCTGTTCAAGATAAATGTTCTATGATGGATGGGATTCAAGTGGGAGAAACCGTTGAAGTTTCCTTTAACTTGAGAGGTAGAGAATGGACAAGTCCACAAGGAGAAGTAAAGTACTTTAATACATTGGATGCATGGAGAATTGAAAAAGCAGGTCAAGGAATGCCACAAGGAGGACCATCTGACATGAACTTAAACTCAACAGCTCCTTCAACGGCATCTACAGATGCTGCAGAAGATGATGATCTTCCTTTCTAAGGAACAACATATTTTAAGGAACTCCTTCTTTTACAGAAGGAGTTTTTTTTGATTATAAGTTCCGTTAATCAATCTTACTAAATACACCTGCAATGTTCTCATGTGACTTTAGATCAATTCAACGGTTTTCAATCAAGACAACACTCTTTCAAACTGTTGTTTTTTTTAGCAAAATCAATCCTATTCGGAAAGATTCAATACATACTTTAAGGGCGGAATAAAACACTCCAATCAAATAACACAATTAAAAAGTGTTAGCTATATATCTTTCTTCCTTTCCATTTAGGCTTAAAAAAGAATAATAACACCAAAATAATCAGTGAGTAGATTGGAAAAACAAGTTCATAAACAGGAAGGAGCAGCCAAGCTTTCCAGCGTTTAAACTGAAAGAAGTATGGTAACAATACCAACATGTCAAATAAAGACTTCACTACCAAAAGAATCATAAACCATTTCCAGTTCCCATAAACAAGTGAAACTATCAATAAAATAGTAAAAAACAAGCTCATCAGAGATTGACCTAATGCTAAAAACAGACTCAATCGATCGTTAACATTTCTTGTCTTTCCAACCCAACGTAAACGCTGATTAAAAAACTCCTTTAATGACGATGGTGTATTTGTTTCAACAGCATATTTGGGGTTTGTTATCAATTGAACCGCAGCTCCATTTCTTTGAAAATCACGCAATAAATAAACATCATCACCACTAGCCACTTGAACATGCTCCTCAATTGTATCCAATTGATCAAAGGCCAACTTCCGAAACAAAAAATTAGCACCACTTGCCATCACTGGTCTTCTAATCCCTGAGATTCCTGCATTTAATGCATTAGCAAGAAGGACATCTATCTCAAAAAATGATTCTAGCCGTCTTTTAGCCTTCATCACAACAGGCAAAATATACATATCTCCACCAATTAAGGATTCTAACGAATTAAAATAAGAAGATCTAAACCGGACATCTGCATCCATTGTTAACACAAAGTCTGTTTTCACTGATCTCATTCCAAATCGAATTGCTCTCTTCTTTCCAGTTTTCCCTTCGGGAAGGTTAAGTATTTCTGCTTCTATGGTAAACTCATTAATATATCGCTCAACTATTTCCCTTCCTCCATCTGTAGAATGATCATTGATGAAAATGTATTTTTTGGGATTTCTTTCTGAGTTGCATACACTTTTCAAATATGCTTCAATATATTTTTCCTCATTACGAAACGGAATTAGCACAGTAACTTGATCTAAGCTCAATCTATCTCCTTGCATTTCTTGATAGAATCGCTCCTTTTCCTTCTGCATAGAAATCCCGAAGAAAATTAACGAGAAAATTCCGATGAGATAAAAAGTAAAAAATAAAACCGATAAGCTAAACATCTGTTGTTGGAGATTTACAAATAACCAAACCTATTAATGCTGGTGAAAGCGAATTAACGGTCCAAATAATTAATGATGAAGATAAAATTGCCAATTCATTCATTCCTACAGCTCCCAATAAAGCGATCGAAACACTCTCTTTAATTCCAAGTTTTCCAAAGAACAATGAAGGTATCATCATTGTCACTAAATAGACTTGCCAAATAGCAAAAATTCCATGTATGGACAGTTCCTCGCCAAAAGCATTCAGCACCAAAGAAAACTGAAACGTAAATGTCATAAAGCGCGCAAGACTCAACCATAGAATATTCCAACGAAAATATTTCTTCTTTTTTAAAATTGAGGCAAACATTTCAATCCCTGGACGTTTTCTAAAATAGAGAACAATACGCCCTGCAAACAAGTAACCTAAAATTGAAATAATGAACCAAACTACTATAATAATCACAATCCATTCTTGAATTGATTGAAACCATGAAAGTTCTGAAACATAAAGAATTCTCCCTATTCCATAAATAGAAATTACCCCAAAAACTAAACTCGCTAAAAACTGAGCATAATTAGACAAAAGTGTCAACAAGGTAATTGCTGTTCTTTTGGACTTTTCATAGTAATAAAACCTTCCAATGAAATTCCCCATCATATTTGGAGTTAGCAACCCCGTTACGACACCAGCAAAAAAGGATTGAATTGTGCGAGAAACGTGTTCAGGCTCATCAATTACCTTAACAGTTAATTTCCACTTAAAATAAGACAGCCAAATATTAGGATGCACCAGAAGGACGGCTCCAATCAATGAAAGAGGACGTTTCAAAGAAAATTCTCTCCATACATCACTACTAAAGCCATCCATTTGTTTATAAATGACGTAGAGGACTCCAATAAAGAGAATCGTCTTCAAGAAAAGGAATAGATTCCTTTGTTTTTTCTTAGTTTTAATCAACGAAGAAGTTTTAATGGTTGAAGATAAAATAATTCTAGGAATTGACCCCGGGACAACCGTCATGGGATACGGAATCATTCATGTGAAAGATAAAAAAATTGAAATGCTCAATTTTGGAATTATTCAGTTGAGTAAACTCCCTACACATCCTGATAAATTAAAGCGAATTTTTGATCGTTTAGATGGGATCATTTCTGAATATCGTCCTGATGAAATGGCCATAGAAGCACCATTCTTTGGTAAAAACGTTCAATCCATGTTAAAATTAGGAAGAGCTCAAGGTGTTTCTATTGCAGCTGCTTTAAAGCACAATGTTCCTTTTGAAGAATACACTCCGAGAAGAATCAAACAAGCAATCACTGGATCAGGAGCCGCATCAAAAGAACAAGTAGCTTTAATGCTCATGAAAATTCTCAATTTTAAAGAAATGCCAAAGTATCTAGATGCGACAGATGGTCTAGCAGTTGCAATGTGTCATCATTTCTCCAAAGGGGTGGGTGAACATAACAAAACAAAATCTTCTGATTGGGGATCATTTGTTAAAAATAACCCTTCACGAAAGCGATAATGAAACTAACAATTACTGGATACTCAACGGCTTTATTTTCCACATGGTTTTTTGTAGATGAATTGAACCTTCTATTTGATGCTGGAGATGGTTTAACCTCTGGTTTATTAGGGAAATCTGGAAAAATCAAAAACGTCTTTATATCTCATGCTGACCGAGATCATTTAATGGGTCTATTTCAATTCAATCAACTAAACGCGCGCAAAGGATATCCAATTATTCACTACCCAAAAGACTGTGGATCGTTTCCTGCACTTAAGGCGTTTAGCGAAAAATTTGATCCACAAATATCCGAAATCACTTGGAAGGGGATTCAATCAATGGATGAGATTCCTACAAAAGATGGAGTTATTGTTCAAGCCATACGTAATGAACATGTTATTGCTCCAGTTGATTCTTACAAAAGTTTGAGCTATAAAGTTTTCGAGACGAAACGTAAACTAAGAACAGAGCTTCAAACCTCATCAAAAGAAGAGATTAGAAAAATTGCAACAGAAAAAGGAAGTGATTTTGTATCGCAAGAGATCCGTAAAAACATTTTCAGTTTCTCAGGTGACACCCCTATATCTACTCCTGATATGTGGAACAATTCAGAAATTCTTATTCATGAAGCAACATTCATAGAAAGTATCGATCAAGGAAATGTAAGTCCTCACGGAAATAAGCATAGCACTTTAGAACAGGTATTAGAAATGGTCACGCACACGAATGTGGAACAATTGATCTTAAGCCACTTCTCATCACGTTATTCTTCAGAGCAAATAGATAAAAGTATTCGTTCACTTTGCACTAAGTTTAATATAAAAATTCCGGTTCGACGAATTCTTCCAGGAACGATTCATCGAAATATTTTAAATCAAACTCCAATAAACGAATAAACCACTATTTTTCCGATTGCAGCTTACCAAGTTCCTTATTCAACTCCTCCAACACCTCATCATAAATAGCTTTCATTTCGTCCTGTCGAGAACTATAATAGTTAATTGAGTTTTCATACACTTCACGGTTCAAGTCAAAATCGTGTAGCAATGAATCTCCAGAATGAATCATCAATTTATGATATACGGGAACCTGTTTGTAGGTTTCTTTTACATAAGATTCCAATTTAACCATCTCTGTCATTACTTCTACCATCTTTTCTTTAGATAGTAGTTTTTTAGGTGCAGGTGGGCGCTCAATTGTTCTTGTACAGCTAAAACAAAAAAGAAGAATCAGTATGAATAGCGTCCTTGTCATCTATTAAATAACAATCTTGACCCTTGCGTCGCTTCTACAATCTCTCCTGATTTGTATACCACATTCCCATTAACCAAAGTAGTATCAACTGTATGTGAGAAGTTCACTCCTTCAAATGGAGACCAACCACATTTATATAAAATATTCTCCTTAGTTACCTTATACTCCTCTGAAGGGTTAACAATTACCAAGTCTGCATAATATCCTTCTCTGATAAATCCACGATCTTCAATTTCAAAAAGAATTGCAGGTGCATGCGCCATCTTTTCGACAACACGCTCAATTGATATTTTTCCTTCCTTCGCCTTTTCCAACATCGCCAATAACCCATGCTGTACAAGTGGACCTCCAGAAGGAGCGTTAAAATATAAGTTATTCTTTTCCTCAATCGTATGAGGTGCATGATCCGTTGCTATAATGTCAATTTTATTGTCAACAACACCCTGTAAAATTGCATCTCTATCCGTAGCCTTTTTTACTGCAGGATTCCATTTAATAAATGTTCCTTTATCAGCATATTGCTCTTCAGAAAACCACATATGATGAATACATGCTTCTGCTGTTATCTTTTTCTGTTCAAGCGGTATAGAATTATCAAACAATTCCAATTCTTTCGCTGTGGAAATGTGTAAAACATGTAAGCGAGTTCCATGATTCTTTGCCAATCGAACCGCCATTGAAGACGATAAATAGCAAGCTTCTTCGCTTCTAATGTAAGGATGTTCACTGATAGGAACATTCTCTCCATACTTTTCCTTTGCAGCAGCCGTATTTGCCCTAATCGTTGATTCGTCTTCACAATGAGTCGCAATCAACATAGGAACTTTAGAAAACAGATTATTCAGTGTTGTTTCATTATCAACCAACATGTTACCTGTTGATGACCCCATGAATATTTTCACTCCACAGACATTTCGTTCATTCGTCTTCAATACCTCTTCCACATTTTCATTGGAAGCTCCCATGAAAAAAGAATAGTTCGCAAGTGATGATTTTGCCGCAATAGCGTACTTATCCTCTAACAACTCTTGCGTTAAGGCATTTGGAACCGTATTCGGCATCTCCATAAAAGAAGTAATCCCTCCAGCAACAGCAGCTCTTGATTCTGTGTATAAATTAGCTTTATGCGTCAATCCTGGCTCACGAAAATGTACTTGATCATCAATACACCCTGGAAGAATTAACTTTCCTGTCGCATCAATTTCTTCAAATGCTCCGTCTACCGAAATAGATGTCGCAATTTTTTCAATACGTCCATTTTTGATTAAAATATCTGATTGGTATTGTCTTCCCTCATTGACAATAGTACCTGACCTAACAACTATAGTTGAACTCATAATTTCATTCTGCGCATTTTCCAAACACCGAAAAATGCTTCCTTAAAAATACCTGTACTCATTTTAGATTCTCCAAATTCACGATCAATAAACGTGATTGGAACTTCTTTGATGCGAAAGCCATGTTTTTTCGCCGCAAATTTCATACAGATTTGAAACGCATACCCTTTGAATGTAACTCCATCCAAGTTTATTTTACGCAACACATCTGTTCGATAACATTTAAAACCTGCCGTTGTGTCTTTTATATTCAACCATAAGATCATTCGAACATATACACTCGCAAAATAAGACATTAACACACGCTTCCATGGCCAATTACTAACTTTACCTCCTTTTACGTAGCGAGAACCAATACTCAAATAAGCACCATCCAGCTTACAAGCATTATAGAGTCGAATTAAATCTTTTGGATTATGAGAAAAATCGCAATCCATCTCAAAAATGAATTCGTAATTCTTTGCTATTCCCCATTTAAATCCATGAATATAAGCCGTTCCCAATCCTAATTTCCCCGTGCGTTCCTCAAGATGAACTCTTCCATCAAATTCCTTTTGTAATTGCCTCACGATATCAGCGGTACCGTCCGGAGAACTATCATCCACGAACAGGACGTGAAAGTCTTTTTCTAAAGACATCACCGTTCGCGCCATTTTCTCGACGTTCTCGCTCTCGTTATAAGTGGGTATAATAATTATCGAATCCGACACTATATTGGGTTAAAGACACGCTAAAGTAAGTAATAATACCATATTAGACTATATCGAAGTGTAATTCTAGTAGTTGTTTTATCTTTACGTTAACATTTTTTACATTATCTGTGATACGTCTTTTACTTCTTATTATTGTTCCAACGCTTTCCTTTTCTCAAGGAGCTCAAAACATAGAGCTTTTAGATCACTGGAAACAAGACTCTTTGGTTGTTAACTCCAGTAATGTTCGTTATAATGAATGTTACGGATATGAAAGTAATGGTATTGAATACGCCATTGCAGGTTCTACGGAAGGAACTCACTTCTTTCAAATAACGAATGGAGGAAAACTAGAATCTTCTGGTTTCGTTGAAGGTCGTCATAATAGCTCCATGGTTGTTCATCGCGATTTTGCAACATATCGACACTATGCGTATGCTGTATGCGATGAAGGAAAAAGCAGCCTTCAAATTATCGACTTAAGTTTTTTGCCTGATTCCGTTCATGTAGTAAGCGAAAATGACACAGTATTTGCTAGAGTGCATAATATATTCATCGATACCGCAAATGCACTTTTATATGCTTGTTCAATTTCACCTAAAATCAATGATGTAATTGGAGGATTGCAATCCATGCAAGTTTTTTCGCTTTCAGACCCTGAAAACCCTGCTCTTGTATTCACAGGCCCCAATGATGTAATAGAAGTCCATGATGCATACGTTCGCAACAACATCGCTTACCTTAACTGTGGATTTGATGGACTTCGTGTATATGACTTTTCAACACCGTCGACCCCGACATTTTTGCAAAACATGACCTTCTATCAAGATCAAGGTTATAATCATCAAGGCTGGCTTTCTCCAGACGGAAAGACATATGTATTTGGAGATGAGACGAATGGAAAACGTTTAAAAAAATGTTCAGTCACCTCAAACCATCAAGTAACTATCGATAATTACTTTGGAACCAACTTTCTAGAGAACAGCGTTCCGCACAATATCGTACTTTCTAATAATTTCGCTTATGTTGCTTATTACAACGAAGGGTTAAGGATCTACGATCTACGTACAGGCACTCCTACAGAGGTTGCTTTTTACGACACCTACCCAAAGGAAGAACCATTATTTAAGATGAAAGGTGCATGGGGAATATACCCAAACTTCAGCTCCGGAAGAATTCTTGTTTCCGACCGAGTTTATGGTGTGTTTCTATTTGATTTTCGAGAAGACATATTCTCAAGTTCACCAAGTGATGATTTAACAATATATCCAAACCCTTCTTCGACAGGAACTTCGATCACGCTGCAGTTAAGCGACAAAACCATTAATTCATTCAACCTATCAATTTATGATCGCCTTGGAAGAATTATCCAATCGGAAGATGTTTCCCAAATGAGCTACATAGAATTAGAAAAAATACTTCAAGCCGGTATTTACACAGTAAAAGTTACTCACCTAGACTATCTCAATGACGAAGTAATATTGATAAAAAAGTTCATTGTATACTAACTAGCGAAGGGCTCAACCTCATCCTTCAACCCAAAGAAACATAAGCCTTAACAGAAAATGATGTGAAGTCTACTTCTTTGTTCTTCCCAAGACCTCCTCAACAGCATCCTTCAATAAGTCTGTTTCATATCCTTTAGAAGATAAGTAACGATAGACTTTAGCCTTCTTCTTGTAGGAGTCTTGCTCATTCGTTATACTCTCCCATTTCTTTAATGTCAAAAACATTAGGTTATTCCAGTAGTCATCTAAATCAATAGAAGCTATTCCTTTATTTATAGAATATTCAGAAATATGTCGTTGCTTTAACTCCCTTCGAATCTTGATTCTTCCCCACCTTTTAATACGAACCTTACCAGAAACATAAGCTTCCGCGAACCGTTCTTCATTCAGGAAATTGGAACTTATTAATTCGGCTAACAATCTACCTTGGTCTTCATTATCGATTCCCCAAGATTTCATTTTTTTTTCTAACTCAAAGCTACAGCGCTCTTGATAAGCGCAGTATGCTTCAAGTTTGAATTTTGCCTCAATGAGAGAGTATTTACGCTCTGACTTCATGTCAAAGCGTAATCTCTTCTTTATTTTTATCTACAAATTTGTATTGGAGCAAATGATTTGCAGAAATTCCGCGAACAGAAATCCACTTTTTATACTTAAACAGCCACTTCACTTGACGTGAGATAAAACCATTTTTAAAGTACGCTTCCAAATACGGGTGCACTAATAACGTCACCTTGTTTTCTTTTCTATCAATCATCAGATACTTGAGGTTATTCTCAATTTCTTCTGCATATAGAATTGAAGCCTGAACATCTCCTGTACCATTACATGTTGGACATGTTTCAGCAGTAGTAATATCAGTCTCAGGACGAACACGCTGACGCGTAATTTCTACTACACCAAACTTTGATGGAGGAATAATGTTGTGCTTAGCACGATCATTACTCATCTTCTCTTTTAACCTTGCAAATAGATCTTTATTATTCGCTCGGTCATGCATATCAATGAAATCAATACAAATGATTCCACCCATATCTCTCAACTGTAAAACCCTCGCAATCTCATCCGCAGCCTCTAAATTCGTTGAAAGTGCATTACTCTCTTGACCAGAAGCACCCTTTCGATTTCCGCTATTTACATCAATAACGTGCATTGCTTCCGTATGTTCAATAATTAAATACCCTCCACTCTGAAGAGGAACCTTCTTACCGAATAATGCTTTAATTTGACGATTTACACCAAAACGTTCGAAAATATCAATTTTTCCGTCATAGTGTTTTACAATCTTTTCTTTCCCTGGAGATATCTGCGAGACATACTCCTTAAGATTTGATGCTAACTCTCCATCATTCACATGAATGTGGGTAAATTGAGCATTCAACAGATCCCTAAGAATCGAAGAAGTTTTATCAATTTCGCCTAAAATTCTTTTAGACGGTTTAGCGCCTTGCAAATTTTCATGCATCTTCTTCCACTTTTCAACTAAGTTTCGAAGATCTTGATCTAACGATTCTACTTTTTTTCCTTGCGCAACTGTACGAATGATTACTCCAAAGTTCTTTGGTTTAATCGAATTCATCAATTCTTTAAGGCGCTTTCTCTCATCCGGATCCTTTATCTTTTGGGAAATGGAAACTTTATTTGAGAATGGAACCAAAACTAAGTAACGACCAGCCATTGTGATTTCTGCACAAAGACGTGGACCTTTTGCTGATATTGGTTCTTTAGCTACTTGAACGAGTATCGGTGCTGAAGAAGAAACTACTTCACTAATTTTCCCGTCCTTAGGAATATCTTTTTCCGATTTAAAATACAATAAATCGGATACATTTTGCTTGCCCCGTAATGTATCACGGTTAAACTTATTAAGTGAATTGAACTGCGGTCCTAAATCCAAGTAATGCAAAAAAGCATCCTTTTCATACCCCACATCCACAAAGGCAGCATTAAGGCTAGGTACTACTTTACGAACTTTCCCGAGATAAATATCTCCTACAGCAAACTCCGTGTTTCCCTGCTCCTCATGCAACTCAATAAGCTTTCCGTCTTTAATCAAAGCAAGCCAGACACCCGATCTACGAGCATCCACTACTAGTTCTAAACTCACGAAAGCTTAATTTAAATGAATAAATAAACACAAAAACTTAGCGATCTTAGACCGCTAAGTTTTTCAATGCTGTTTGCGTGAAGAAGTTTATTTCTTCTTCTTGTGACGATTTTTTCTTAATCTTTTCTTACGCTTGTGTGTAGACATCTTATGTCTTTTTCTTTTTTTACCGCTTGGCATAACTTTATATTTTCTTTAATTCGACTTCTTAATCATATTTTTTTTTCACAAATCTAAAGTGAAAAAAACACTCCCATCCAATTAATGGGAGTGCAAAAATAATAAAATCAATTAGAATCTAATGATTTCACAATGACTTTCTTACTTAACCCTCACCTTTGTCTTCACATCGTCAACAAAAGTTTTCGATGGTTTGAACGCTGGCACATTGTGCGCAGGAATGATGATGGCTTTATTTTCAGAAATATTTCTTCCTGTTTTTTCAGCTCTCTCTTTTACGATAAAACTTCCAAAACCTCTCAAATAAACGTTTTGTCCTTTAGACAACGATGATTTCACTGAATCCATGAACGCCTCAACAGCTTTCAATGCTTCTGTTCTTTCTAACCCTGTTCCTTCTGCAATGTCTGCGACTATGTCTGCTTTCGTCATTTCTTAGTTGTTTTTTAAATAACCTTAACCAGCCTCAAAAGTACGTCCACTTTTCTTTATTCTTTAATTTTGAGGAAATAAATTTTATATTTTTCCCCGAATGAATGATTTTTCTCTATTAATCACCCATTGGTTTAGACAAAACTATCGTGATCTTCCGTGGCGAAACACCAACAATCCGTATTTCATATGGCTTTCTGAAATTATCTTACAACAAACACGTGTAAATCAAGGAATGCAGTATTACTTGAAATTCACAAAAAACTATCCAACTATATTCGATCTTGCAAAATCAGATGAACAAAACATCCTTAACGATTGGCAAGGACTCGGGTACTACAGTCGCGCTAGGAACTTACATTATTCAGCGCAATATATTGTAAACGAATTAAACGGGGTGTTCCCTCAAACATACAATGAAATAATCAAATTAAAAGGTGTTGGAAAATACACGGCTGCTGCCATTGCTTCTTTTGCTTTTAATGAATCAAAGGCCGTCGTAGATGGAAATGTATACAGACTACTTAGTAGGGTATTCGATATCCCAACCCCTATTGACAGTGGCCAGGGACAAAAAGAATTCCAATCATTAGCAGATGAGCTAATCGATCCAAACAATCCCGCAGAACACAACCAATCCATCATGGAAGTTGGATCATCCATTTGCTCCCCATCCCCAAATTGTGAAATCTGCCCATTAACGCTCAAATGCCTTTCCTATACCAGACAAACAATTCATGAACGTCCAGTAAAATCGAAGAAAACAAAAGTTACTGATAAGTACTTCCATTTCTTCATCTACGAAAACAATGGAAAAACCTATATTGAAAAGCGTACAAAGAAAGGCATATGGCAAAACTTGTTCCAATTCCCACTGATAGAAACAAAAGAAAATGAACTCCCAAAAGAACTGAATAAACACCAAACATTCCGAACTTCAAAAGTCATTAAACATATTCTAAGTCACCAGAGAATTTACGCTCAGTTCCATCATATAACTAGCCCCCCAATTAAAATACAGAAAGAATGGATCGAAATAAACCACGAAAACATTCAAGATTATCCATTACCAAGAATCATAGATCGATACCTAGAAGAGTTCGACATCTCATGACTTTTTTTCGTACATTGTATGTATATTTGTTTCTATTTATTAAACTATGGCTGGAAGCGTTAACAAAGTAATTTTAATTGGCAATCTAGGAAAAGATCCTGAAGTTCGACATTTGGAGAACGGTGCTGTTGTGGCAAACTTTTCTATTGCAACTTCTGAAACCTATACAGATAGAAATACAGGAGAGCGCAGAGAGAATACAGACTGGCACAATATTGTTGTTTGGAGAGGTCTTGCAGAGGTTGTCGAAAAATACTTACGTAAAGGCCACAAAGTTTATATCGAAGGAAAACTAAAAACACGTTCTTGGCAGGACAAAGAAGGTAACACTCGATACACCACAGAAGTTGTTGCTGATGAAATGACAATGCTGTCCAGACCTGAAAACACTCAAAGCAACACTCCGAAAGCACCATACACTCCACAAGGTACGCCGTCAGCACCATCAAAAGTTGACGACATTATTAAAAATGACAAAGACGATTTACCGTTCTAATTGAAATCAATGCCATCTGACCCCGAAAGTATAACATCAGCAAAACAAATCACCGCAGAGATAACTGAACAAGCGCATGCTAGTTTTGGACTTGTAGGATTTATTGTAGCATCTAGCGTACTCGCTTTACTACTCCTATTTTCTGCGCTAATCTCTGGATCTGAGGCTGCTTTTTTCTCTTTAACTCCTGCTGACAAAGAGGATTTAAAAAACGACACAGATAAGAAAGCCGGATATGTTTCCCAACTTCTATCAAAACCTAAAGACCTATTAGCCACAATATTAATCACTAACAATTTTGTAAATGTTGCGATTGTAATTTTATCCAGCATGATTTTTACAGCTGCCCTTGTCGGTACTAATTTGAATAGTACTATTCGATTTATCCTTGAGGTCGCTTTAATAACACTCGTATTACTAATCATCGGCGAAGTCATTCCTAAAATTTACGCAACCAAGAATGCAATTCGATTTTCAAAGATGATGGGTGGTGCCCTATACTTCCTAAATAGAATCCCCCCAATTTCCTGGATCCGCTCCATCCTCGTCAAAGGATCAGGCTACATCCAACGCAAAATAGGAAAGGGAAAAGTTGACATTTCCTCTGATGAACTCGAACAAGCACTTGCCTTAACAAAAGATGATGGTGACTCTGAAGAGAAACATAAAATTCTTGAAGGAATTGTGAAATTTGGAAATACCGAAGTTCGACAAATCATGAAATCTCGAATGGACGTTGATTCTATTGATGCAGAATCTACTTTCGAAGAAGTTATTTCACTTATACTAGAATGCG
>JAKVAS010000069.1 GCA_022448165.1 Crocinitomicaceae bacterium
ATTTCAAATATTTTTGTCAAAAGCTCCATTATTGGTTAGCTCATGTAAGCCATTGAAGAGAATTGTAGAAGAATGTGATGGTGGTTGGGTATTTGAAGCTTCTAACCCCGCTGTATTGGCTGATCGAATTGAGGAAATTTCCGAAAACCCTGAAAAATCGGAATTAAAGATTGAGAATGCATACGTAGCCGCAATTAACAAGTACAACTGGGAGTTAGGCTCAATGAATTTAATTGGATTATACAAACGAATTAATGGATAGCAGATTTATAAGGCTTCAAGAATTGGACAAAGGTGCATACGCGAGTAAAAAGAATTACTTAGCAGATAAAGGTGCTGGATTTAGCTATTTTCGATATAGAGTATTACGACCTTTATTGAAATTAAGATACAAGTGGTTTCGAAAGCGAATAGAATCAGCTCCTTGGTTAACGATTACTGCGATCAAGTTTTTTGATCATTTTCTCGATGGTTCGCAAAATGGAGCCGAATTCGGTACAGGGTCTAGCACAGCTTTTTTTGCGAAAAGAACCAAACATATGGTGTCCATTGAGCATCATAAGGGGTGGTATGAGCAAACTAAGAATAAGTTAAGTGCAGCAGGACACAGTAACGTAGATTATCGTTTGATTGAAAAACAAGATCCAACAAGTACCGATTCTGTTGAAACGTATTTTCCGAAAGTGTTAGGTCTTGAAAATTATGAATATAGAAAAGATTACATCAATTATTTTTGCGGACTCGATGATGTGGAAAATGGATTTTTCGATTTTATTATTGTGGATGGGAGAGCGCGACCTGAGTGTGTTTTTCGATCGATAGATAAGCTTAAATCAAACGGGCTTATGATTCTTGATAATAGTGAAAGAGTTCGTTACGACGTTGCTTTTAAGCATTTGGATTCATGGGAAATGATGAACACTTCTACTGGACTCACAGATACAACTTTCTGGATTAAACCTTAAGATTACATGGGGATTGTACAAAAAGATGCATTGCGCACTACAATAATTTCTTATTCAGGGATGATTTTGGGGTATGTCAATAAGGTGTACCTTTTTTTATTGTTACTTTCTCCTGAAGAGGTCGGTCTCATTCAAGCAATTTTAAGTGTTTCTTTGTTATTTGCTCAATTTGCCAATTTAGGAACGACTAATACTACGGTGAAATTCTTGCCATTTCTACGAAATGAAAATAATAAACACTCTGGATTTCTAACGTTGAATCTATTAATTGTACTTGCGGGAGTGTGTTCTTTCACCCTGTTAGGTCTTTTGTTTAAGGAATTGTTTTCTAGTTACTTTATTGAGAGATCAGAAGCCTTTGTTGACTACTATTATTGGGTGATTCCAACGGGGATATCTATAGTTGTTTTTAAGTTATTAGATAATTATTTGAGGGCGCTCTATAAGAATGTGTTCCCCGTATTTGCCAATGAATTTGTGTTAAGAGTATTTACTACGATTGTATTAGTTATTTATGGATTTGATTATTTGAACTTTCATCAATTAGTTATTGCCATTTGCTTAATGCAATTCATACCGGCTATTATGTTAGTCGTTTACTTAAAGAAAATAGGAGAGTGGAATTTTTCTGTTAAATCCATTGCTATTCCTAAGCGTTTTCGGAAAATTATTTTGAGCTATTCCTTGTTCTCCTACATAAACTCTTTAGCAGCTGTTCTCGTAGTTTCATTAGATACATTAATGATTGCGGGAATGGAAGGTTTATCAGCATTTGGTGTATATGCTATTGTCCTATATTTAATGCGTGCGTTAATGATACCATATGGCTCTATTGCAAGAGTGAGCTCTCCAATTATTGCGCAACATTGGAGGGATAGAGATATGCACTCCATGAATAAGCTTTATAAAAGCGTTAGTTGTGTGGCTTTGTTTATTGGTTTATATGGTTTCATTGGAGTTTGGGTGAGTAGAGAAGAGCTTTTCACCTTATTGTCTAAGAAAGACCCCGAATATTATTCAGGAATAGTTGTTTTTTTGTTCTTAATGATTGGACGGGTATTTGATATGTTTATGGGGTTGAATGGTATGATCTTACTTACCTCAAAGAAATATAGATACGACATTTTTTTTACGGCAATTTTAATTTTAACAGTGTTTCTGTTAAATCTTTGGTTAATTCCTCTTTGGGGCATCGCAGGAGCCGCAATAGCCACTTCAATAGGAATGATCCTGTATAATATTATGCGTCTGATTTTTGTCTGGTATCAATTCAGGATAACCCCATTTAAAATAAGTCAGTTAAAGGTGATATTCCTTTTTGTCATTGTTTTATTATTTTTTCATTTTGTTCCTATTGAAACGGGAAGTCAATGGATAAATATGCTGGTTAAATCCGTGATGGTAACACTGATGTTTCCTGTAATCATCTATTTATTAAAACTGGAACCAGAGATTGTGAATTATGTAGATAAGGTCTTACGCACAATTAATCGTAAGTTAGGTAGAAGAGAAGTTTAGAAGTCCTACTATAAATAAAACTTTAGATGTATAACAGGTTATAGGTTGTCAGTATTATTATTATTTAGTAAAGGGTAACTAAAGCTTGTTTAGTAAAAGGAATAGGATTATTTTTAATAAATAATCCTAAGCACTTCAATATCTAGGATTATTTATTAAAAATGGACTTCTATATTACTTCACGAACGCTCTAATTTCAACTTGAGAAACTGCAGGATCTGTATTTGCTGTAACTGTCACTGTTTTCTTAATTTCATTCTTCTGACCAGGCTTTGGTTTAAATGTAACAACAATATCATCTGATTCACCCGGCGCAATAGGTTTTTCTGGCTTTTCAGGAAGAGTACATCCACAGCTTGCTGAAACATCTTCAATAATAAGCGGTCGTTTACCAGTATTTGTAACTTTGAAACGAGTTGTGTTTTCCGATCCACTTTCAACGTCACCAAAATCATGTTTTAGCTTGTCAAATGTCATCATAGTAACTGAGGCTTGCATTTTCTGTTTACGCTCCTTTTCTTCAATTTCTGCCTTTTTAATAATAGCTTCTAACTCTGCGTCTGTTTTACTATTTGAAGAAACACCTGAACGTACTTCTCCTTCAATAGCTTTAATACTTGAAGAACTATTATCACAAGAAATAAGTGCGCTAAATAACGCAAAGGGAAGAATATATTTTTTCATTTTTTGAATTAATTAGAGGAACAAAATTAGCAAAATTGACTAATCAACAATGCTGAGTCCAGATTTGTCATAAGTATCTGACTCAATGATTTCTATGGCCTTTTGGAGGATTTCATTAGACTCATTGTAGATTTGATAAAACTCACTATATCCCCATAGATCTGAGGCTATTTTTGCTTTCATGCGAAGTTTTAATAGTGCTTTGCTAATCTCATATTGCTCTTCATTAAACTCAAGATCCTCATTTTCTTCCTGAGCATAGTCTAAGAATGTCTTCATAAACTCTTCATCTACATCAAACGAGTCTCTAAAATCATCAAAAGTTGGATAGTCTTTCATTAGACTTTCACGATTGTCATTAATATAGGTGAGGGTGTAAGTGTTCATACTTCCTGAACGAATTAAGTCTGAGAAGAAGTCACTTGTTTCACTAGTGTCTAACGGTACGAAGTAGTCTGGCATAATACCGCCACCGCTGTATACTGTCCTTTTAGTCAAAAGAGTTTTATGCTTTAATGAATCTGGGAGTTTAATAGAATCAAGGTTCATAAATTCCCCATTCTCAAAACGATCAGAAAGGTCATTTCTATAAGCTTCTAGGTCATCATATGGCTTTTGAATAAAGCGCCCGCTTGGTGTGTAATACCGAGCGATTGTTAGACGCATTTGTGAGCCGTCCGTTAAATCAATTGGACGTTGAACTAAACCTTTTCCATAAGTTCTTCTGCCAACAATTAATCCTCTATCCCAATCTTGAACAGCTCCAGAAAGTATTTCACTAGCTGAGGCTGAGTACTCATCGGTAAGTAAAATTAATTTTCCTCTCTCCCAAAGTCCTTTCTTTCCAGATTTCAAATCAGATCTTGGCTGAGAACGTCCTTTGGAGTAAACAATTAATTTATCATCAGACAAAAACTCATCAGCGAGATTTTTTGCAGAATAGAGTAGTCCCCCTCCGTTGCCTTGTAGATCAAAAATCAAATTTTTCATTCCTTCTCCTTTCATTTCCTTGATAGCTGTTTGTACTTCTCTATGAGAGGAACGTGAAAATGAATTCAATTTAATATATCCTGTTTCTGGAGTAACCATGTAATAGGAATCAACAGAATTCACAGGTATAAGATCACGTGTAATGACATAGTCCTTTAAAGTTTTTGATCTCTTCCGTTTTACAGAAACCTTCACCTTTGTGCCTTTATCTCCTAGTAGCTTCTCACGAACTTGACTATTCTTCAATCCAATTCCAGCAACAGTTTCCCCTTCAATTTGGATTATTTTATCTCCCGGTTGAAGACCAAGTTTTTCTGATGGTCCTCCAGGAATGGTTGCTACAACAATTAAAGTGTCGTTTAAAATTTGGAATCGAATTCCAATACCAACAAAATTCCCGTTAATCTTTTGATTTGCATCATGAACTTCCTCTTTTGAAAAATAAGTAGAATGCGGATCTAATTTTTCTAAAAGTGCAATTATTGCGGCATCTGTTAATTGCTGATCATTGACATCATCTACATATAGCTTATTTACATAAGTTAACACTTCATCAAACTTCTGTGTAGTAGGGACCTTTTCAGGGTCTACCTGACTGTACCCTAGAAATACAATAAATAAAAAGGAAAGGGGCAGATATAATTTCATATTTGTTAATTCTAAAGTTTAATAGAAGCCAAGTGTAAGCTATAATCATTAAATAACGCGAATAATCTTCAAATGCATACCCTGTCAACGTAAAAAAATGTTAATTATTAATTTGAAATAGAATGAACAGTGCTATGTGGATGGAAAATTGCAATGGTTGATTTTTTGTGATTAAATTTTGTTTTCTTCGTGCTAAGTATATAACAATGAGACATTCTATATTATTTGTATTCGTATTTTTTTTGACATTCAATGGAATGACTCAAAATCCAAAGTTTGACAAGCTTGAGATGAATTTTGCCCAAAGACATTATAAGAGGGTTTATCGAAAAGCAAAACGATTACTTGATAATCCCGAGTATGATTTTTCTCAATTACCAAAGTATTATAAGAGTATTAGCCTTTTTCAATTGTGTCAGAATGAATTTTGGCTGGAACGCCATCCAACAGCATTAAAGGAGGCTGAAAAGTTGTTTTTAGAAGTTCGAAACTCTTCAAGTGGACAGAATATTTTTAACGCTCATATGTATGAGATTTCTTGGCTACGCTCTGATATGGTTGCTTGGGCTGCAGATTTAAAAAGGATGGGACAACAGTCTACCTTTGATAATGTGCAACGGCTAATTGATTCATTGTTCAATGGTGTACCATCTATAGATGAAGGGAATAGTGCAAATGATCTTACCAATAGTATTGATTCATCATCAAACCTGTCTAATAGTTTAATTGGAATACGTAATGAAATTTTAGAAACTGCGAAAAAGCATATTGGAACGCCTTATGTTTGGGCAGGAAGTAGCCCTGAAGGTTTTGATTGTTCTGGTTTCACATCATATGTTATGAAAGAACATGGGCAAGGATTACCAAGAAGAGCGGCAGATCAATATATTAAATCAACTAAGATAAAACGTAAAAATGCTCAACAGGGTGATTTAGTTTTCTTTAATAACGGTTCAGGTATTTCCCATGTTGGAATTGTGGTTTCAAAACAGGGAGAACCACTTGTAATGATTCATTCAAGTTCGAGTAAAGGAATCATAATCACTGAAGTTGAAAAATCTCAATATTGGATGAAGCGTCTCCATGGGTTTGGGACTTATGTAAAATAATGTGTAATTATTTTTTGTGACTAGACTTTCCAAAAAGGCCAAAAATGGATATGAGTGAAACAACAGTCAATATAAAGGTTAATGCTAAGTAAGCTATGGGACTGTCATTTTTAAAAATTATTAAAGTGATAAGGTAAATAGCAGTTCCCCAAACGGAGTATCGGATTATATTAGCCGATTTATTCGAACCTTCAATTAATGATGAAATACATCCGAATAGTAGTAACGTCATAAATGCAAGAAGCCATGTCCATAATGTACTAATTGTACTAGGTGACAACCATAGAATAAGGTTCAAGGCAAGTACTCCAAATAAAAACAAAAGGTTTACAGGAGAAAATTTAATGTTATTAATAAGGGATATTCGATACGCCAGTATTGCTGTAAATGGAATTAGACTGTGTATAAGCAAGAATCCAGCTTCGATTTGTTGAGATTCCGCATAATAGAAATGCTGAGTAACGTAGCCTAACCAACATATAGAAAGAATGACGAGAATAGAGATTGTTTTTTTTAGCAGTTTCATCGTGAGCAAAAATACAATAATCACGGAAACAATAACTTTGTCATTAGAAAACCATTTAAACGAAACAAGGAGGTTTTTTTGATGCAACCTCCTTGTTAAATCATACATTCCAAAGAAGTTATTCTAAAATAATATCTTCTTCCTCATTAATTGGTTTTCTGAATACAATTCTACCATCAAATATATCTAACACCACATTTTTAGATTTATCGATTTTATTCGATAAAATTGCTTTTGATAATTCATTCATAACTTCCTTTTGAATTACTCGCTTAACTGGTCTTGCTCCAAAAAAGGGATCGTATCCAATTTCCGCGATCCATTGAGCAGCTTCACTCTTAATTACGAGTTTAATTTCTTGCTCCAGTAGCTTTTCCTTTAAGAAGTTTAATTGTATCTCTACAATTGCCTGAATATTTGAACGAGTTAATGGAGGGAATAAAATGGATTCATCTATCCTGTTAAGGAATTCCGGTCGAATAATTTGTTTCAATAAATTAACTACCTCATACTTCGTTTTATCCGCAACCCGATCAAATTCTGATTCTTTGATCCCATCGAATCTTTCATGTATAAGATCCGATCCTAAATTTGACGTCATTATGATTATCGTATTCTTAAAGTTCACAAGGCGTCCCTTGTTATCTGTAAGTCTACCGTCATCCAAAACTTGTAAGAGTATGTTAAATACATCAGGATGAGCTTTTTCAATTTCATCTAACAAAAGAATGGAGTAGGGGCGTCTTCTAACGGCTTCGGTAAGTTGTCCTCCTTCGTCATATCCGACATATCCAGGAGGCGCTCCAATTAATCGACTCACCGAGTGTTTTTCTTGAAATTCGCTCATATCTATGCGAGTCATAGCATTCTCATCATTGAACATAGATTCTGCAAGAGCTTTAGCTAACTCTGTTTTTCCAACACCTGTTGTACCAAGAAAGATAAATGATCCAATTGGTTTTTTATCATCCTGTAAACCTGCTCGAGATCTTCTTACAGCATCAGAAAGGGCGTTGATCGCTTCATTCTGACCAACAACTCTTTTTGACAGTTCACTCTCCAGCTTAAGCAGTTTAGATCTTTCGCTTTCGATCATTTTATGGACAGGAATACCTGTCCATTTAGAGACTACCTCCGCAATTTCTTCAGAGTCCACCTCTTCTTTGATCATTTTTTTACTTGTTTGAAGGTTGATCAGTGCTTTTTTCGATTCTTCAATTCTTTCCTCAGCTTCCTTTATTCTGCCATACCTTATTTCCGCAACCTTTCCATAATCACCAGATCTTTCAGCCTGATCAGCTTCGAGCTTGAAACTTTCAATGTTTTCTTTTGCTTGTTGAATCGTATCAACTATATCTCGTTCAGATTTCCATTTCGCATTAAGTGCGTCACGTTGTTCATTTAAATCCGAAAGATCTTGTTCAATTTGTTTTAATTTTTTTAAGTCATTTTCACGCTTAATTGCAGCCTTTTCAATCTCAAGCTGCATGATTTTACGTTCTATTTCATCTAACTCTTCAGGTTTTGAGTTGATCTCCATTCTAAGTTTTGAAGCCGCTTCATCAATTAAGTCAATAGCCTTGTCAGGTAATTGACGTTCCGTAATGTACCGTTGAGAAAGCTCTACTGCGTTAATGATAGCTTCATCCTTTATCAATACTCTATGGTGGTTTTCGTATTTCTCTTTAATTCCGCGTAGGATGGAAATGCTATCTTCGGTACTGGGCTCGTCGACAAGTACTGTTTGAAATCTACGAACTAAGGCCTTGTCCTTTTCAAAGTACTTCTGATACTCACTTAACGTGGTTGCTCCAACCGCTCGCAGTTCTCCTCTAGCTAATGCTGGTTTTAAAATGTTAGCGGCGTCCATGGCTCCTTCACCACCTCCGCCTGCACCAACTAGAGTATGTATTTCGTCGATAAATAAAATGATTTCGCCATCAGCCTCTGTGACTTCTTTGATGACTGCTTTTAATCGCTCCTCAAATTCGCCCTTAAATTTAGCTCCAGCAATAAGGGAGCCCATATCTAGTGAAAACACAATTTTAGACTTTAGGTTTTCAGGAATATCTCCTTCAATTATCCTGTGCGCGATTCCTTCAGCAATTGCAGTCTTTCCAACACCTGGTTCTCCAATGAGGATCGGATTGTTTTTCGTTCTCCTAGTCAATATCTGTAGAACGCGTCGAATTTCATCATCCCGTCCTATTACTGGGTCAAGCTTCCCCTCTTTTGCGAGTAAATTGAGATTTTTAGCAAATTTATTCAAAGCATTGTAAGTGCCTTCTTGGTTGTTTGATGTTACATTCACACCTTTTCTTAAATCCATGATACTTTGCTTTATTTTCTTTTTTGTCAGTTGATTGTCCCTTAATAATTGCCCAACAGAATCTGTTGATGAAAGCATAGAGTAGAACAAAATTTCTATTGAAACATATTCATCTCCAAACTTCTTCATGTTTTCAAATGCACTCGACAGCAATCTATTGGCCTCATTGGATAGATAAGTATTACCACCTGTTACCTTTGGGTAGTGTTCAACAATCTTGTCCACGGCTATTGTTATCATTTCAACGTTTACCCCTAGATTATTTAAAATATAAGGTATAACATCTTTGTCAACTTGTAAAATTGATTTCAATACATGACCTGGTTCAATAATTTGATTGTTATTCGAAGTCGCAATCTGTTGTGCAGTTTGCAGTACTTCTTGAGATTTTATTGTGAGTTTATTTAAATCCATAACGCCTAATTTTGATTTATACCCGTCAATTCTCGAACCAAATAAGAAAACAATAGACTTTTCGGAAATTATGACATGCAGGCCTGTTTATAGCTGTCAAAATGTCCGCTACCAAAGGCTTGTAGAGGTTATCAACAATAAAAATTAAAGTTTTCAACAATTTTCGTAACCAAAGTGAATTCACCACGTAATAAAACATAACAAAACAACACGGAAATATGAAGTTATTTATCACATCAGTTGGTCTTTTATTAGTTACCTACTCATTTGCAGGGACAGCGACTAAAATCACTAGGCAAGAATATGTTGATACTTGGAAGGCTATTGCTATTGAGCAAATGGCTATTCATAATATCCCAGCGAGTATAACATTGGCTCAAGGAATTTTGGAGAGTGGCTCAGGTAATTCTGAATTGGCTCGTAAAGGGAATAATCATTTTGGGATCAAATGTCATGGTTGGACAGGTTCGACAATGAAAATAGACGATGATAGGAAAGGTGAATGTTTTAGAGTATACGATTCGGCAAAGGAGTCTTACAATGATCATAGTTTGTTTTTGAACAAATATGATCGTTATTCATTCCTGTTTGATTTTGACAAAACCGATTATAAAGCGTGGGCTAAAGGTTTAAAGAAAGCTGGTTATGCTACAAATCCAAGTTACCCCTCTTTGCTGATTAAAATAATTGAGGACTTAAAATTAGATCAGTTTGATAAAATCATCGCACCTGAAATAATAAAGTCACCAAATTTAGTGTCTACTTCTACTATGATGTCTAACACTCATAAGGTAGAGTCACACAAAAAAGCAAAGTATGTAACTGCGAAAAAAGGAGATACATTTTACAAGATTGCCTTAGAATTCAATCTCAATTTGAATCAACTTTATCGATACAACGATTTTGGTAAGGAAAAAGATGTCTTGTTAGAAGGAGATGTTGTATACATTCAGCGTAGAAGAAAAATTCAATTTGGATCAAAAAAATAAAACAACACTGATACGGTAATCAGTGTCAAACAAAAAAGAATAGTTGATTGATTAACAAATAATCATCAACGAGAAGAGCACCCTTTGACAACTGTATGGTTTAGAAGGTTTTAGTTTGTTGTTGTTGTTTATGAAAGCCCTTAGGAAACTTTGGGCTTTCTAAGGTAAGATAAACACTGTAATAGTAGGAATTCAAGAGTAAATGTCATATTTTCCTTGATAAAACCGAATTAGTCGTTATTTTTATATCACTTTCGATTCGGAGAATCATGCTATCTCCCTAAGGAAGAAATGATTGTGTATTTTGAAAATGAAACTATGAAACCATCAATAGAACTCTTCAAGCTCATTAAGTCATTAACAAAGTCGGAAAAACGATTTTTCAAACTCTCTTCATCTTTACAGTCAGGCGAGAAGAATTATTTAAAGATTTTTGATTTTATTGAAAAACAATCATCTTATGATGAGAATGAACTTAAGCAATCATTTAAAGGTGAAACTTTCATTAAACATTTACCCTCGGAGAAAAACCATCTCTACAAATTAATTTTAAAAAGTCTTCGATCTTACTATAGTGAACAATCAATAAGTAGCACGCTTAAGCAAGAAATTAAGAACGTCGAAATCTTATACAATAAAGCTCTTTATAAAGAGTGTGAAAAATTCGTTGGGCGAGCAAAAAATATCGCTCAAAAATATGAGAAGTTCTATTATTGGTTTGAATTAATTAGTTGGGAAAAGAAATTATTAGAGTCCGCATATGAAGCTGGAGTGTTTTCGATCGATCTTGATAAATTAGTTGAAGAGGAAGAGATGGTTATTGCAAGACTTCGAAATTTAGCTGAGTATACAATAATATACTCCAAAATAAACTTGATTTTCCGAAGTGGTGGATTTACTCGGAATGAAAAAGAGAGGAAAATTGTTTCTGACATTGCTGATTATCATCTTATTAAAGGTAAAAACACAGCATTATCCACTAAAGCAGCTTCGATTTGTTACTATATAAAAGGCTTGTGTGCTGCTACAAATCGAAATTATACTGAAAGCTTTCAGTATTTTAATCGAACTCGAGAGATTCTAGATAACAATCCCTATATTAAACAGGATGCAGGGCAAAGATATGTAATGACCCTGTTTCATTTATTGAGATGTCATATTGATAATAATGATTTTGATATGGCTAAATCGCTGATTTCTGATATTCGCGGGCTCTCTGGAAAGAAGGGCTTCAATTCATTAGATGTTACAGTAAGAATTTTCGCAAATTCCGCAGTACAAGAAATGGTACTACTTCAGTCTTTAGGTGAATTTAAAGAGTGTATGAATATAATTCCTGAAATTGAAAAGAATCAGGAATTATATGGTGACAAAATCAGTAAGGAGATGGAATTATTACTAACTTATGGAAAAGCTTATAGCTGCTTCGGTGTTGGTGAATATAAAAGATCTTTGCAGTATTTAAATGAAGTACTGAATGATAATGAGCATAATCTTCGTCAGGATGTATATAGTTTTGCTCGATTGTTTAATTTGGTAATCCATTATGAACTAGAGAATTATGATTTCCTTGAATATGTGATTAAATCAACTAATCGATATTTAAGTAAGCATGAACGTGATTACAAAGTTGAAAATGCATGTATAAAACATATTCGAAAGCTTGCAAAGACGAATACAGGGGTTAATCGCATAGAAATATTCGAAAGTATGCATGCTGAAGTCACTGAACTCTTAAAAGATCAGAATGAACGTGCTGTCCTTGAGTATTTTAACGTTAGCGCATGGATCGAGAGTAAAATAAGAAAGTTATCTTTTGAGGACACAATCAAAACAATTGTTGAGAAGTGCTAGCTTTAAAAGCCTCTCCAACCTTTTAAAGGTCGGTTACACGAAGTTAATTCAAGACTGTTAGCATTTATTGTTTAGGACGTCGAATTACAGTATTGATTTATATTGCTGTTTCAAGTATTAATATCCGAACAAGATAATAGTAATAACAGCAAGAAAAGTTTTAGTCAAATACCAAAGGGATGTTTTTAACATCCCTTTTTTAATGAACTAATTACTTTTAACCCTTGATTTTCCTATTTTTGCTCACCTGATAAAAAACAATCCATAAAAGATGGCCCAAAAGTTAACAACGAGAGAACAAGATTATTCTAAATGGTATAACGAACTAGTTGATCGAGCTGATTTAGCCGAACATTCAGACGTTAAAGGATGTATGGTGATTAAGCCATATGGGTATGCCATATGGGAGAAAATGAAAGATGTATTAGATGGAAAGTTCAAGGAGACTGGGCATTCTAATGCTTACTTCCCCTTGTTTATACCGAAGTCATACCTAAGTAAAGAAGCAAACCACGTTGATGGTTTTGCAAAAGAGTGTGCAGTTGTTACGCATTATAGGTTAAAGAATGCTGAAGATGGTAGTGGGGTTATTGTTGATCCTGACGCCAAATTGGAAGAAGAATTAATTGTTCGACCAACGTCAGAAACTATTATTTGGAATTCATATAAGAATTGGATTCAATCATACCGTGATCTTCCTCTTTTAATAAATCAATGGGCAAATGTTGTGCGATGGGAAATGAGAACTCGGTTATTTTTAAGAACAACGGAGTTTTTGTGGCAAGAAGGTCATACTGCCCATGCGACGCGTCAAGAAGCAATTGAAGAAACGGAGCAAATGTGTGAAGTGTATGCTAGATTTGCGGAGGATTATATGGCCATGCCTGTCGTGAAAGGACTAAAATCTGAAAGCGAAAGATTTGCAGGGGCAGATGAAACATATTGTATTGAAGCAATGATGCAGGATGGAAAAGCTCTTCAAGCTGGTACTTCACACTTCTTAGGCCAAAATTTTGCTAAAGCATTCGATGTAAAGTTTGCAGATAAAGACGGGAAACGAGAATTTGTTTGGGCAACTTCTTGGGGAGTATCCACAAGACTGATGGGAGCATTGATAATGACACACTCTGATGATGAAGGATTGGTACTGCCTCCAAAGTTGGCTCCAATACAAGTTGTAGCGATTCCAATTTATAAGTCGCAGGAACAATTAAAAGAGATTTCTGAGAAAATTCTAGAATTAGGAACTAAATTAAAGTCAAAAGGGATTTCTTTTAAATTTGATGATGATGATAATCGTCGTCCAGGTTGGAAGTTTGCTGAGTATGAGACTAAAGGAGTTCCTGTTCGATTAGCGATGGGGCCAAGGGATTTTGAAAATGGAAAGATAGAAGTTGCTCGTCGTGATGAAAAAACAAAAGAAGTTGTTGATTTTGATGGGGTAGAGGCTTACATCGAGAATCTACTAGATGAGATTCAAGACAATTTATTAAATCGTTCAGTAAAATTTCGCGAGGAGAATACTCAGGAAGTTGACACCTATGAGGAGTTTAAGTTGAAAATGAAATCTGATGGAGGTTTCATCCTAGCGCATTGGGATGGAACAAGTGAAACTGAAGAGAAGATTAAAGCGGAGACAAAGGCGACAATTCGATGCATTCCGTTAGATAGAAAAGCTGAGGAAGGAATTTGTATGGTTTCTGGAAAGAAATCTATGGGACGTGTTATATTCGCTAAAGCATACTAATATGGATAACAATAGAAAGGCAATTATTGATCTTTTGATTAATAAAGCAGCAGTAAAGCAGGATGTTGCAGGATACTCTGAACGTATATTGCGAGGGTTTAAAGAAATGATGACTATTGAACTGGATGAGTTAAGGAAAAACATAAATGATCAACGCATCCGTCTTAAGTTTGAAGATAAAGGAAAATATGAGTTTCGTGTTTCAATAGGGAGTGACGTCTTGGTTTTTCAATTACACAGAAACATTTTTCGATTACCCGATGATAATCCTTTATGGAAAACTGATTACCTCCAACAAAATGGAGCGAATGGATATTTTGGAATAATTAATATTTATAACTTTTTAGCAGAGTCCTTTGAGCAAAATAGGTATAATGATCCGGGATATTTGATAGGAAGGGTACTTATGAACCATGAAGAACATTTTATGGTTGAAGGAAAAGGTCAACTTGGTTTTTTGTTTAGAGACCTTGAGAATAGTAAGCTTAATCAAGATATCATTCGTCATATTTTACAGGTGTCAATCTCTCATGCGATTGATTTTGACCTCATTACACCGCCATACAATACTGTTCAAGAAGTGTCTGTAATGCAAGTTCAAGCGGTT
>JAKVAS010000007.1 GCA_022448165.1 Crocinitomicaceae bacterium
GACAAATACGGAGAACTTAACTCCTCGTTCATTTTTGAATGCATTTTTACCGTACAACTCAACACTCTCTATTGAAGAAAAATTCAAAACTTTCATTCGTGAAGATCGAATGGATCTATTTGAGCGCTTTAAGTGGCTCGGATTATTTGAAAACGAACCTCTTATTGGTATCGAAAATGCAACTCCCGCACAAGTTTTGCAGCAAATTCTTGTAAAAAAACTATCCCTTAGCAATGGTGATAAAGACATGCTAGTTATGATTCATGAATTTGAGTACAAATTGAATAATAAACAGCATAAGATCACTTCTCACATGGTAAACATTGGAGAAGATCAAATTTACACTTCAATGTCTAATACAGTTGGATTGCCAGCTGCAATATGTGGAAAAATGATCTTGAACGGAACATTAAAGACGAAAGGAGTAACCCTGCCAGTTCAGCCAGAAGTATACGAACCAATCCTTACAGAGCTAGAAGAATTCAATATTTGTTTTGTAGAGGAAGAAAAGACGCTCTGATTTATGGTTTTCAGTTATCTTTGCGCAATCATTTGCACTACATCGATGTTGGATGCAGTCTGTAAAGAGAATACTGAATTATGAGTAAAGCAAAATATACTATCACATCTGCACTTCCGTATGCTAATGGACCTCTTCACTTGGGACATGTTGCAGGCGTTTACCTTCCCTCTGATATTTTTGTGCGTTTCTTACGTATGAATAATCACGATGTAGCGTTTATCTGTGGTAGTGACGAACATGGCGCTGCGATTACACTTCGTGCCAAAAAGGAAGGAACTACACCTCAAGAGATTGTGGACAAGTATGATGGTATCATCCGTAAAGCTTTTGATGATTTTGGAATTTCTTTTGACATCTTCCACAGAACCTCATCAGAGATACATCATAAAACAGCCCAAGATTTTTTCAACGTTCTTGACGAAAAAAAACAGTTCACGAAAGAAACACGTGAACAATATTACGATGAAGATTTCAATCAATTCTTAGCGGATCGATATATTACAGGAACTTGCCCGAATTGTCAACATGATGCAGCATATGGAGATCAATGTGAAAAATGTGGTTCAACATTGAGTCCAACGGAACTAATTAACCCAAGTTCTACATTAAGTGGAAAAGCTCCTATATTAAAACCTACCTCTCATTGGTATCTTCCATTGGAGCGTCATGAAGATTGGCTACGTTCTTGGGTAAAGGAGGGACAATTAAACGGTAAAGAACACCACAACCCTAAGAATTGGAGGAACCAAGTTGTAGGCCAATGCATGTCTTGGATTGATGGAGGATTAAAGCCTCGTGCTATGACTCGTGATCTTGACTGGGGAGTAAAGGTTCCAGTTGAAGGAGCTGATGGAAAAGTTCTATATGTATGGCTAGATGCTCCAATTGGATACATTTCAGCGACAAAACAATGGGCATTGGAAAACAATAAGAACTGGAAAGATTACTGGACAGGAGACCGTAAATTGGTTCACTTTATTGGAAAAGATAATATTGTTTTTCATACAATTATATTCCCAATTTTATTAAAGGCGCATGAAGGTCTTATCCTACCAGACAATGTTCCCGCTTACGAATTCTTGAACCTTGAAGGAGACAAATTTTCAACATCTCGCAACTGGGCTGTTTGGCTTCATGAATATTTGGAAGCTCATCCAAACAAAGTTGACGAGTTAAAATATGTTCTCACCTCTATCGCTCCTGAAACAAAAGACAGCGAGTTCACTTGGAAAGAATTCCAAACACGTATCAATAATGAACTAGCAGCTATTTTAGGGAATTTTGTAAATCGGGCAATGGTTCTTACGCAAAAATACTATAATGGAGCAGTTCCAGTAATGGGAGAGCTCACTGAATTCGATAACGACATTATATCTCAAATGGAAGCTATTCCAGGAAAGATATCCAAATTAATGTACAGTTATAAATTAAGAGAAGCACAGGCAGAAGCCATGAATCTAGCTCGACTTGGAAATAAGTATCTAGCTGACACGGAGCCATGGAAAATGGTTAAAGACCCTGCGAATGCAGCTCGAGTTGCGACCATAATGAATATTGCTTTACAAATCACTGCCAACCTAAGTATTGTTCTAAAACCATTTCTACCAGCGACTGCTAAAATCTTGTCTGATCATTTAAATTTCCATGTAAGCGATTGGGAAAAGGCTGGTTCAGCAGATCTATTAACTGAAGGCCATCCAACTACAAAAACACCCATCTTATTTGAGAAAATAGACGATGAATTTGTAGAAAATGAAAAAGCCAAACTGGAAGCAACGAAAACTATTGAAAATAGCTTCCCTCCGCAAAAAGAAGAGACAAGCTTTGACGACTTCACCAAAATGGACATTCGTGTTGGAACCATCTTAACTGCAGAGAAAGTAAAAAAAGCAAACAAGCTATTAAAACTATCAGTAGACACTGGTATTGACCAACGTACAATTGTTTCTGGAATTGCTCAGCACTATTCTCCAGAAGAGGTTATCGGAAAAAAAGTAACTGTTCTAATGAATTTAGCACCTCGTAAAATTCGTGGTGTTGAATCTCAAGGAATGATCTTAATGGCAGAAAATGCAGAGGGTGAATTAAGCTTTGTTTCTCCTGAAAAAGAATTTGAAGCTGGCGGTGAAGTAAAATAGTACCTTAAAAGAATGTATACCGGTGTTCTCGTTTTTATTCTGTCATGCCTCACGGGTTGGGTTTCTTGGCAAAAATTTAAACAACAACAATATCAATGGGCAATTTTCTTCTTAATAATACTAGGACTCGGACTACGTATATTCCTAGCCTCCGATTTATTCATACACCCATGGGATGAACGATATCATGCACTTGTAGCAAAGAACATGTTACAACACCCGTTAACACCAACACTATACGACAACCCTATACTTCCTTACGATTACAAACAATGGACAGCGAATCATGTTTGGCTGCACAAACAACCTGTTTCGCTTTGGGGAATTATGCTTAGCTATATGGTTTTTGGCATAAACGAGTTCGCACTGCGATTACCTTCTGTACTATTGAGTACAATAGGAATTTGGATTATGTATCGAATCGGCTTCCGATTATTCAGTCGAAAGGTTGGCTATTATTCAGCTTTTCTTTACGCCATTCACGGGATAATTATTGAATTTGTAAGCGGAAGAACTCCGACCGATCATATCGACATTTTCTTCCTCTTCTTCATTCAATTTGCGGTCTTGATGGCAATAGAATTCTCAATTACCAAAAAGTCTTTTTACAACATTTCATGCGGTGTTCTTATTGGGTTGGCTTTACTCACAAAATGGCTCCCTGGACTAATTGTACTACCAATTTGGGGGTGCTTTCTATTACATCAAAAATTTAGCTTCAGATCAATCCTTCTCCATGGAACTATACTCTGCTTTACTATTGCAACAATTGTGATTCCTTGGCAATGGTACATTTTTGAATACTTTCCGCAAGAGGCTATCTGGGAAAGTGAATTCAACCGAAAACATATTTTTGAATACCTAGACGTAAAAAAGCAACCGATTTTATATCACTTTAACATGTTGCAAATTAACTTTGGGCCGTTCATTTACCTTCCTCTCAT
This sequence comes from Crocinitomicaceae bacterium, assembly GCA_022448165.1. Lineage (GTDB taxonomy): Bacteria > Bacteroidota > Bacteroidia > Flavobacteriales_D > Crocinitomicaceae > UBA4466. Next base: position 3,606 of record JAKVAS010000007.1, read on the forward strand.
CTGGATAATTTCAAAAGCTATCAAGCGTAAGACGAACTGGAAATATTGGGGCATATTAATTTGGATTCTTATTCCATATATTTTCTTCACCTTGGTAAAAACAAAAATGCAAGGGTATACACTTTTTGCAGCCCCAGCAATCTTCTTAATATCCGGTATTTTTGTGTCTTATTTAAACTTTAACAAATCTCATTTTTCTAAGAAATGGTTGGCTCCAGTAGTTATCCTCATCCTATTTGCACTACCCATTCGTTTAACCGTTGAACGGCTTAAGCCGTTTAAAAATGAATCAAAAACTGTGGAATGGAAAAACGAAATGATCAATTTTTCCAAGCATATTTCATCCAAACAATCTGTAGTTGTTTTCAATGAACCTCGCCCAATTGAAATGATGTTTTATACAGACGCCACCGCCTATGACTATTTACCGAAATCAGAAATTATCGATAGTCTTTTAGTAGAAGGTCATGAGCTATACTTAAATCAAGAAGGTCTCTTAATTAAAATTGATCGAACGACAAAAGTAGAATGGTAATACCAGTTAAAAAACTTCTTTTTATTTAAAAAAAAGAAACGCTTACCTTTGTGCAAAAACTACAGAATGAAGCAACTTATTACTACTGCTGTGATCCTTTTATTCGGATCAGCATTCAGCCAAACTACAGCTGAATTAAACATTGATGGAATCTCTTCCCAATTGATCTCGAAGATCTTACCCGGAGACCTGATCAGTTACTATGGAAATTATGGAACAAACGGAATGTTCCAACATAAAAACCTTAAAGCAAAACTCAACAATGTAGACGACTATAGAACCTCTACATTTTCTAAATCAGTAGATCTAAAAGTCGATGAGAATGGTCAATATGACTTACATGAAATTCTGACAGTAGAAGGAGGAAGTCGTTTAGACCTCTCTAAGGACGTTGAAATCATTGTATACATTGAAACTATATATGGAAATAGAATTTGGTCCAAGGTAACTCGTGATTCTTCAACTATAACAGACCCAATCATATTAGATCAGTATACTGCAAAAGAAGGAAAAGATTACCCTGCTGAAAAGGAATTAATTGTAGAGTTCAGTGCGAAACCAGTAAATCAAACACTTCGTGATGGTATTATAGATAATGGCGATGATTACAAAAAGCGTAAGAGAGAAGACTTTCATTTTATGCTAAAAAACAAAGGGGATCAAAATTGGAAAATTGATGTTTGGGGTCCTTTTGGTTCAGTTAGTAGTGGATTAGGAATGAAGGCCATTCTTAAAAACCCCGAAAAACTCGACCTATCTAAAACTATTGTAATGCGTGCCGAAGCAAAAACCTTAAAAGGAAAACTAGTTTGGTCAGAGGTAGAACTAGAGCCTAGATCTGTTTCGCGCCCTATTAAGGCAGTTAATTATGACGGTATTGAAGATCAGAATGAAACTCCTAACATCACGGAGACAGAAACAAACTCTACTTCCGATGAAACAACAGATACTCCTCCTGCAGAGAACAAGACAGAAGCAGAAAATACTTTACCCAAAGAAGAAACAGCTTCTTCTCCGACACAGCCCATTTATTCAGGAGCAACTGACTTAACAACTCAAACCTTAAATGCATCTTGTAATGATACTTCCGCTGCATATACAACAGTCATGCTAAATGGTTCAAAAGTATGCATACACAATGGTACTCCTTCAGGGGGAAAAGGCTTTTATAATGGAAAACTAGAGATGGACTGTAATTTCAAGATTGCAGGGACTGTCTTTCCAATTAAAGGAGGATCATCTATTAAATACCACTTAACAAGTAAGTATTTGAGTAACGGATATTTGAGAGATGATGTTACTTACACAACAAAACAAGGAACATTTACCTTCAAAAAAGATTCAAGAATATCATTTCACCCATCGGGTGTTCTAGAAGGTATCCTAACTGAAAATACAACCGTTACTTGTCAAGGAGAAGAATTAAATGTAAGAGCATCGCAAAAAGGAATCCCTGATATTTCTTTCGATAAACTATCTCGAATCAAGAAGATCTCCATTGCTTCTAATGTATCTTGGTTAGCTCTCCAAAAAATCAACCTTCCAACGGGAAGTACACTTTATTTTAGAAATGGAAAACTTAACTCAGTGCAGTTAAGTGAAACCTCAACTATTAAGGTTGAGGAAAAAGAATACTATATAAAAGCAATAAAAGGGAAATCAAGTATCTTCTTAACTGATGGGAGCGTCGTAAAGTCATTTACCGTGACAGGTGAATCTCAAATAGTAATCGAAGATCAAAAAATAGCAATCAAACCAGGTTCTGAAATACGATTAAAAGCCTCAGACATAGGATATACTATCGAGCGTTTTTATGTAGACTCCCCTATAACGATCAAAGTATACAAAGGGAAAAAAATAAAAACTGTTGAAGTTAAAGCTGGTAAAAAAATTGTTATTAAGGAGGGGAAAGTAGTAAAAGCTGGCTGATTTTAGAATTTGAAAAATCGAACACTTTAAACTCAATTTTACAATTGTATTATTTTTTCAACCATCCTCTATTACAAATTAGTAATAGAGGATTTTTTATTCACTATCGGTTACAGTTGCTTCGTTAGAAATTCTTTTACGGAACAATGTCTAAACCCAGAAGGCAAAAAACCAAGACATTTTAAAAGCTAAGCATCTCTTTCAGCCTAACACTCTTTCTTTCGCTTACCTCAACTTCTTTCCCACATTTTAGTCTCAATTTAAGCTTTCCCTTAAACCATTTTTCAACATGAACAATGTGTCGAATACTAATGATATCTTGTCGATTGACTCGAAAGAAAAAATTTGCATCAAGCCGTTCTTCAATCACGCTCAATGGTTTATGAAGTAACGGGCGCTTATCTTTAAAGAAAACCTTTGTATAATTCCCCTCTGTATGGAATAACTCTACATCCTTCAACTGCGCAATATAATAACGATCGCTGTCTTTAATAAAAATGCTGTTATCTAGAGAAAAAACAGGCTTTTCCTCTAATACTATTTTTGATATTGCCTTTTCTAAACGAGCCCCTTTAATCGGTTTTAGTAAATAATCGATTGTATTGTAATCAAATGACTTTACCGCATACTCATCATAAGCCGTTGTAAATATCACTTTCGGCGATTGACGGATTTCATTCAACAATTCAAATCCATTCATGTCGGGCAAATGAATATCGAGGAAAACAAGATCTGGAATCTCAGTATCGATCAGTTTTATTCCACTCTCCGCATCACTAGCCTTACCTACTAGTTTAATCATACGATTCTTTGAAAGTAAATTCTCCAGCTCTATTTGTGCTAGTTCAGAATCCTCAATAATAACTGCTCTAATCATTCTTCTATTTTTATTTGGGCTATTACTTGATTATCCTTTTCTTTAATTGAAAATGTTGCGTTTTCCTCAAACTTCGACGCCAATCGCTGTTTTAAATTCTGTAGCCCAATGCCTTTAGTTATTTCAGACAACAAGAGTTCACCTGAGTTAACGACTTCAATTACTCTTGTATTTCCATTACTCGAAACAGAAACCTTTACCTCCCCACCCCTAATCAATTCACCATGTTTAATTGCATTTTCAACGAGCAACTGAATAGACATTGGAGGAATCATCATTCCATTTAATTTTTCTTCAACTGTCGTCTCAAATCGTACCATATCCTTCAAATGAATCTTATTCAAATCAATATACGCCATCACTACCTCCATTTCTTCTTCCACGGAGACAAGTTCCTTTTTTTGGTAATTCAAGGCATATCTAAGTAAATCCGAAACATTCAACAAAGCCGTTCTTGCCTCTTCTGGGTTTATTAAAATTAAAGATCGAATATTGTTGATCGAATTAAACAAGAAGTGAGGACTTAATTGCTTCCTTAGATTATTTAACTCAGCACTTTTTAATTGAAGTAAGAGATCATACTTCTGCTCTATTAATCCTTGTTGTTTTTTAAAAAACAAAAAACTCAAGTAAATCAAGGTCCAAACCAAAATAATAAGCGAGAAATTAAACCAGTTACCGATAAAATCTGCCCAAGTCCATGCCTCTTCTCGAAGCAAGAATACAATCAATTCAGAAAACATGAACACTGCAATTAGCGAAGTAACAATCACAAGAACAAATACAACAGGAATAATGATAGCCCATTTCTTATTAATTAAATCAACCTTGAGTAGTAAATATCTAATTAAAAGAGTCCATACAATACCCGTAAAACCAATTAATCCAGAATATGTAATTGCCTCAAAATTTTCTGTAAAAAACCCCGTCTGAAATAGAATATTGATGAAACACATCAATATCCATCCTGAAAAATTAACCGCCCAAAAAGATTTCTTTGGACGGTAATTGAATATTTGCTTCTCTTTCGTTAACCTCCGCTGCTCCATCCTACTATTAATCAATTTTTGAAAGTTCGAACCCACTATAAAATAAGTTCCCATTCTCTAGTATTCTTAGCGTTTCTCCTGTTCCACGACCAATACCTATTGTCACCGCTAAACTATCCGATATTTCCTTTAAAATAAGTGTTCTTTTAGTATCTGCACTCGTTCCTTTCATTTTTGCTACAAGTAGTCCTTTCTCTTCAGTGATTTCTATAACTAAATCTTCATAATTCACAAAGTCACAATCTTCGCACGTATAATGACCTTCCGAAAGTTTATAGGTGCCAAATTTACCCTTCCATTCATGAGAAACAGGAATTTCCTCATACTTACAGCTAGCATAATCCTCGCTTCCAGAGCTCATTCTAATAACCTTAAAGTAAACACGCTCATTTTTCTTTGCAAAAGAGAACTCTTGATGCTTTACTTTTATTGGTACAACCCCTAGTAATCTAATTTTCGCAGCATATCGTAAAGAATCATTGACAGGTTTCAAAATCAATTTAGATATCGCATTCATTTTAATTTTAATCTTATTCGGATTTTTAACCGTCATATTCATATTTCCTAAGAAATATCGTCCTACAATCTCATCTGCCCTGCACAACTCATCCTTGCTCGTATTTACTTTATTTATTCTTTTGATACTCCCTTCATTTGTCCCTTCTAAATACAATTCTAACAATTCTTCCGCATCTGAAATCCTTGAGCCACTCTTTGTATTTGTTAAAATAACAGCTCCAACATTCAACTCTGGAATATATTTAAAATCAGCATGAAATGCCCAAGTATCACCTCCGTGGCCAATGATTCTTGCTTTAACACTATCCTCCCCTTGCTTAACCCAAACATCATGCGAATACAAACCATAGCCCCAATTATTACTTTTCGGAAGCTCAATATTTAATAATGCATTACTTTCCATTTCCTCAATCGATGCACTCTCCGCTATATATTCTCCATTATACTTACCATCAGCTAAAAACATTTTCAAATAATTCGCCATATCTAAAGCAGAACTATAAATCAAACCTGCAGCTTTATCTCTTATTTCAGGCTCATCAAAAAACTCGCCATACTTCAAATACCCTCTTGACGTTTGATCTGAAAACCCTTTACGATTATTAACAAAACTTGATTTCATATTCAATCGCTTGAATATATTCTCTACCAAATACTCTTCATACTCTTGACCTGAAACATTCTCGATCAATTTGCCTAATATTCCGTAACCTAAATTCGAATATGAGTGAACATAATTGGCAGGTGCAGCCATCACCATCTTGTTCATTTGACCAATTGTCCAATCCATTGTTGGTGGCGCTTCACAAAAGAATCCATTCATTATATCACTTGGCAATCCTGATTGATGACTCAATACATCTTTTATCAAAATTGGACTCTCTTTTCCTTCTTGATTTTTGATCTTGATCGATTTAATGTGATTTTGAATTGGATCTACAACAGTAAGCATAGATTTATCTTGCAGCTGCATAATAGACAATGCCGTAAATGACTTCGTACAAGAACCAATTCGATAACTCGTGTTTTCATCCGCTTTCACACTATCCTGTAAATTCTGGAAACCATAACCATTCGCATAAACAACCTTTCCATCTTTTACAATTGCGATGCTTGCTCCAACAACTTTATTCTTCTTAATTTTCGAATTATAGGTACTATCGATTAACTGCTTTACTCCTAGATCAATACTATTTGTTTGCCCAAAACTAAATCCTGACCCAATCAAAAAAAACAAACTAACTATCCTTAAACTATTTCTCATCTTTATCTATTTAGACTGCAAACATAACGGAGACAATCACCCATCAAAAGGGAAAATTGACAAACGCAGATAAAAGAAGACAAAATCGGAAAAAGAATGATAACACTTATCAAAATACTTCTTTGGTGTAATAAAATTTGTATCTATAAAAATACTATTCCTTTAATTTGTAGCATATGGAAAATCTACTGTCTCAACATGATTTAATTGAAATTCTAAGAATTAACGACTTTGCTCTCAAAACACAGCTGCAAATCAAAAAAGACTTCGAACTAATAGGAGTTCAGCTTTTCCATGAAAGAAGTAATAATCCAACATATGATCAGCTTTTTCTTGAAGTAAATTCAGGTCTCACTGAAATAACCCAACAAGGAGAACAAGCTTTACTTCGTCTACTATATCAAATTGATATTCCTGAACGGGACTTTTTAAAAACAATTTCAGGCGACAATTTTATTGCTAAAATGAGTCAATTGATCATTCGTAGAGAAGCATACAAAGTTTATTTACGTTCTCAATTTGGATAAGATTATTTTATTCAAAAAAAATTATCGAAGGTTAAATTAACCTACACACTCCCCCAAAAAGCATAATGTTGTATCCAGCCGCAATGTTCTGAAAACCTTATATTTTTAAGATTCCAACACATTTGCTTCCTTTTTTCTGTATTATTCCTACTTTAAGTGTCCAATTTGTCTAAATTTGTTTTTCCATAACGTCGAAAATAACATGGATAATATATCATATGTGGGGAATGCAGATGTCAACGCGATTGACAACCTGTATAAAATGTATCTCCAAGACCCTAAAAGTGTAGATATTGGGTGGCAAAAATTCTTTGAAGGATTTGATTTTGCTCGCACCAGCTATGAAGATGGGGGTGAAATTCCTGAGAATTTCCAAAAAGAATTTAAAGTCATCAACCTTATTGATGGATACCGTAGCCGTGGACACTTGTTCACGAAAACGAATCCGGTTCGTGATCGTAGAAAATACGTTCCAACCTTAGATATCAAGAACTTTGGTTTGGAAGAAGCGGATCTCGATCTTGTTTTCCAAGCAGGAGAGAGTATTGGTATCGGGCCATCAACGCTTCGAGACATCATCAAAGATTTGGAAGAAACGTACTGTCAATCGATTGGTATCGAGTACATGTACATGCGTGAGCCAGGTCGTATCGAGTGGTTCCAGAACCATATTGAGTTGAAGAACCGTCCACATTACGATGCAGCGCGTAAGAAAGAGATTTATAGAAAACTTGCGGTAACGTCTGGTTTCGAATCTTTCCTTGCGAAGAAGTTCGTTGGACAAAAACGTTTCTCAGTAGAAGGATTGGAAGTATTGATTCCTGCCTTAGATGCCTTGGTTCAAAAGGGATCTGATCGTGGAGTTGAACAATTTGTGGTAGGAATGGCACACCGTGGTCGTTTGAACACATTAACCAACATTTTCGAAAAGCGTCCACGTGACATCCTTTCAGAATTTGAAGGAAAAGAGTTTGAGATTGACGAGCGTTTTGATGGTGATGTAAAATACCACCAAGGATTCACTTCGTTTGTAAAATCTGAAGCTGGAAAAGACGTTACGTTAACATTATCTCCAAACCCTTCTCACTTAGAAGCAGTTAACCCTGTAGTAGAAGGGATTGCACGCGCAAAAGCAGATAATGACTTACAGAACGATACAACTAAAATTTGTCCTGTACTAATCCATGGTGATGCTGCAATCGCAGGTCAAGGTGTGGTATACGAAACAGTGCAAATGGCACAGTTGGACGGATATAAAACAGGAGGAACGATTCACATTGTTACCAACAACCAAGTTGGATTTACAACGAATTACCTTGATGGACGTTCTTCTACGTACTGTACAGATGTTGCGAAAACAACATTATCTCCAGTATTCCACGTAAATGCAGATGACGTTGAAGCTGTAATCCAAGTAATGGAAATGGCAATGGAATACCGTCAGCATTTTGAAAGCGATATTTTCATTGATTTATTAGGATACCGTAAGTACGGACACAACGAAGGTGATGAGCCTAAGTTTACGCAACCGAACTTATATGATATCATCAAGAAACATCCAAATGCGAGCGCTATCTACTTGAAGCAATTAGAAGCTGAAGGTGTGATGACGAAAGCGGATGCAACTAAGATCTCTGATGAATACAACGAGTTTTTAGAAAATGAATTCACTGAATCTCGTAAAAGAGAGAAAGCATTGGTATATGATTTCTTAAGCGATGCTTGGGAAGGATATCGCCATGGAAAAGCAGAAGATTTCGCTGATTCTCCAGTAACAGGTGTTGACAAAGCTACACTTCAATCACTTGGAGAAAAAATTGCTACGCTTCCAGAAGGAAAAAAATACTTCCGTAAAAGTGTCAAACTTTTCCGCGATCGTATGAACTTCATCAAAGAAGATCGTTTGGATTGGGGAACTGCGGAAATGCTTGCATATGCAACATTGTTGGAAGAAGGTCACCCTGTTCGTATTTCGGGTCAGGATGTAGAAAGAGGAACATTCTCTCACCGTCATGCAGTAGTTAAAACAGAAGATACAGAGGAAGAAGTAATCACGTTGAACTTGTTGTCAGACAAACAAGCTCCATTCACGATTTATAACTCATTCCTTTCTGAATACGGAGTACTTGGATATGAATATGGATATTCATTAGCAACACCAAACGGTTTGACGATTTGGGAAGCACAGTTTGGAGATTTCTACAACGGTGCTCAAATTATGGTCGATCAGTTTATTACAGCTGGTGAAGACAAATGGAATACACAAAGTGGTTTGGTAATGTTATTACCTCACGGATATGAAGGTCAAGGTGCTGAGCACTCAAGTGGACGCATGGAACGTTTCTTACAGCAATGTGCTGATTTGAACATCCAAGTATGTAACACTTCTACTCCAGCGAACCATTTCCACTTGTTACGTAGACAAATGAAACGTGAGTTTAGAAAACCATTGGTTGTCTTCTCTCCGAAAGCAATTTTACGTCACCCAAGAGCTACCTCATCATTAGATGAAATGGCTACTGGTAACTTCCAAGAAGTGTTGGATGATCCAACAGCAAATGTAGATAACGTGGATACAGTAGTAATGTGTTCAGGTAAGTTCTACTATGAAGCGACAGAAAAAGCGCAAGAGCAAGGTGTTGAAAATATGGCGTTCGTTCGTATTGAGCAACTCTACCCTCTTCCAAAGAAACAAATCGATGCAATTCTAGCGAAATACAAAAACGCAAAGAACATCCTTTGGGCACAAGAAGAGCCAGCAAACATGGGAGCATGGACGTACATGGCAATGGAGTTAAGAGAATTAAATCTTATCGGAATTTGCAGAAGACCATCGGCAGCTGCTGCTGAAGGATCGCATGACTTACATAAACGTCGTTTAGAACGTTTGTTCAATGAATTGTTTGAATACGCGAAAGTAAAAGCTTAATAATTGAATTACCGAGTGGAGAGTGATTTCACTCGCAACTCATAACAAAAAAAGATATGTCAGTATTAGAAATGAAAGTACCCAGCCCGGGAGAATCGATTTCAGAAGTAGAAATCGCTGCATGGTTGGTATCTGACGGAGATTACGTTGAAAAAGATCAAGCAATTGCGGAAGTGGACTCTGATAAAGCCACATTGGAATTGCCTGCTGAAGAAAGCGGAATCATTACATTGAAAGCAGAAGACGGTGATGCAGTTGCCGTAGGTGCAGTTGTATGTTTAATTGACACTTCTGCAGAGCGCCCAGCTGATTTTGAATCATCTATTGAAGCTCCAGTGGAAGAAGCACCTGCAGTGAAAGCAGCAGCACCTGCTTCAGCAACAAAAGCTCCAAGTCCAGACCCAGTAAAACCGGTTGCTAATAAATCATACGCTACGGGAACTCCTTCAGTTGCCGCGGCTAAGATTATGGCTGAAAATGGTATTTCTGGAAACCAAGTAGGTGGAACAGGAAAAGACGGACGTATCACGAAACAAGATGTTGTTGCTGCCATGGCAGCTGGATTCCCTGCAGATGCCGCTCAAGGTTGGGGAGGAACACGAGATCAACGTCGTGAAAAAATGAAAATGTTACGTCGTAAAGTAGCAGAACGTTTGGTTGCCGTAAAGCAAGAAACTGCAATGCTTACTACTTTTAACGAAGTTGATATGAAACCGATCATGGATCTTCGTTCAAAATACAAGAAAGCATTTGCTGAACACCATGAAGTAAACTTAGGTTTTATGTCCTTCTTTACGAAAGCGGTAACGGAAGCATTAAATATTTTTCCAGCAGTGAATGCACAAATTGATGGAAAAGAAATGATTTTCCATGATTATGCAGATATCGGAATTGCTGTTTCTTCTCCTAAAGGATTGATGGTTCCAATTGTTCGAAATGCAGAACAAATGAGTTTAGCAGAAATCGAACGAGAAATTAAACGTTTGGCAATTAAAGCTCGCGACGGAAAAATCACTCCTGATGAGATGACAGGTGGAACCTTCACGATCACCAACGGAGGTGTATTTGGATCAATGTTATCAACACCGATTATCAACCCACCACAAGCGGCAATTTTGGGAATGCACAACATCGTGCAACGACCAGTGGCCATTGATGGAAAAGTTGAAATTCGCCCAATTATGTACGTTGCTCTTTCTTATGATCACCGAATCATCGATGGAAAAGAATCTGTTGGCTTCTTAGTGAAAGTAAAAGAAATGCTAGAAAATCCAGAGCGTATGATTTTTGGAGCAAAAGACCCTGCTCAGGTTTTATTAGGACTATAAAATCTAACAGTATAAACATATGTAAAACGCTACTCTTTCGAGTAGCGTTTTTTTATTTAAGTAGGTTTTCAAGAGTCGAGAGAATTATCTTGTCCTCGATTGATTCTTTATTTGTAAGTTTAGACCAGTGCAAATACTTCGAGAATATATAAAACGATCCATATTAGGACTATTATCCATTGTCTTGTTTTCGAACATGACTTTCGCCTTCTCGATTGATATCCATCTTTGCCAAGACAAAGTAAAATCGGTTTCTTATTTTGGACAAAAGTCCTCATGTCAAGGAGACCTTTCCATTGGACAGCCTTCAAAATGTACTAAAGAAGACAACTTCCATTCAAAGTCTTGTTGTTCTAACCAGCAATTTTCTCAAGATACATCGCTTGAAGATAATTCACCGCTTCAATTTTCGCTTAAGAAACAAGCAACAGACATAATTCAACTTAATCCATTCTCTCCCACAACTTCCAACGTACATCTAACGGAGGAAACACGTGGAGAAATACCATTTCCACCAAAACTAATTTGGAATCAGCAGCGAATTGCCTTCCAAGTTTTTGTTATTTGATTAACGTTCTCTTTAGACGTTTAGCCGATACATCGGCAATTATATTCCAACACATAATTTCAAAACATGAAAACATTTATAATTACAGCAATCACAGTATTAGGAGCATTCATCTCTTCTGCACAAATCAATACTCAACTTCGTATTTACCATAAATTGGGAGCACAAGATTTCCAAATGAATACTACCACTCAAAATAACCTAGGACAGGATTACCACATCACTCGTTTGCAATACTACATGACCAAATTTTCCGTAGTTCACGATGGAGGTCAAGTAACTTTAGTGAATGACGATGTTGTTGCACTAATCAACGCGGAGGGAAATGATTTCTCAACGGTTGAATTAGGAAACTTGAACATTACGAATGTGGAGAGTGTAAAATTCCATATTGGTGTACATTCTCCAGTAAACAACGAAGATCCTACGCAATACCCAACCGATCATCCACTCTATCCACAATCGCCTTCTATGCACTGGGGATGGGCTTCAGGATATCGCTTTTTAGTGTATGAAGGAAAAGGAGGAAGTAATTTCTCACAAACATTCCAATTACATGGTTTGGGAAACAACAATTATTTCGAAACAACAGTGAGTGCATCAGGTCAAGAAGTAGCAGGTAATTTAATTATTGCTTTAGATGCTGATTATACAAAAGGTGTAGAAGATATCAATGTTTCTAACGGAGTGGTTGCGCATGGAATTAACACGGCTGATCTTGAAGCAATAGAGAACTTCCGCGATTACGTATTCTCATCAAGTAGTGCTGTAATTACCGCAAATACGGATGAATTAACACAGCTAAACTGGAGCGTTTATCCTAATCCGATAACTACTGAAAATGTACAGATCACGGTGGAGAACGTGAATGCAATCGAACGTATTTCGATTACTAATGTTCTTGGAGAAGAAGTGCAATCAATTGTTCCTTCAGAACCGAACACTTCCGCGACTTTATCTTCAGCAGGTATTTACTTTGTAAATCTCATCGGAGAATCAGGACTTTTGGAAACGAAGCGTATCGTTAAGCAATAGTTATGAGAGGTAACATATTATTTGTAGGATTCCTGATTATAGGAGTTCTACTTATCGCTTGCAAAAAAGTTACGACGGGAAATTTTGTTCAATACGATGATACTCCTTATTCGTTGAACTATATCAATAACACGCTTCCTATTCCGAATTTACCTGCAGACAATCCCTTAACAAAGGCAAAGGTTGAATTGGGTAGAGCCTTATTTTATGAGAAGAGCATGTCTTCTGATGGTACTGTAAGTTGTGCAAGTTGTCACAATCAAGCAACTGGATTTTCAGATCCCGATCAATTCTCTTTTGGAGTAAACGACGCGCAAGGAAATCGCCAAGCAATGGCAATTATCAATTTAGCATGGAACGACAATGAATTCTTTTGGGACGGACGTGCTCACCTATTAAGAGATCAATCTCTTGGACCAATCGAGAATCCGTTAGAAATGAACGAGACCCTAGAGAACGTAATTCAAAAACTGAATACGAATACCAAGATCAAACAACTGTTTATTCGTGCTTTTGGATCTGCCGAAATCACTTCGGAGAAAATGTCGTTAGCAATGGAGAACTTTATGATGTCTATTGTTTCTGATGATTCTAAGTTCGATCGATACTTAGCAGGAAAAGCGGTTCTAACTCCAAGTGAAGAACGCGGACGTGTACTTTATTTTGCAGAATACAATGAGTTTTTCCCTGAAGTATCCGGAGCAGATTGCGCGCATTGTCATGCAGGAAACAATTTTGAAAACGATCAATACATGAACAATGGACTTGATTTAACTTCCCAGTTCGTCGATTTTGGACGAGAAGATGCCACTGGAAATGTAAACGATCGAGCGAAATTTAAAGTACCAACGTTAAGGAACATTGAAGTAACTGGACCTTATATGCATGATGGTAGGTTTGAAACCTTGGAAGAGGTGATTGATCACTACAATGAAGGAGTTAAGCACTCTACAACTGTGGACCCTGCATTACTTGGTACAACTTCAACAGGGTTAATGTTGGATGCTCAGGACAAGGAAGATCTTATCAATTTTTTAAAAACACTTACGGATTATACAATGCTTACCAATCCAGCATATTCAGATCCGAATTAATACAAATGCATCAATGAAAAGTAGTATCGCTATTTTTTCGATGATCGGTATGATCGCGTTAATTTCATGCGGCTCATCAAAACATCGAACAACAGAAACGTTTACCGTTTATGGAAATTGTGGAATGTGTGAATCAACAATTGAAAATGCCTTAAGCTCCGATGATGGTGTAGTTTATGCTGATTGGATTGTTGACACAAAACTTCTTACGGTAAAGTACGACACAACCCTGATCTCCATCTCGCAGATTAAGCAAACAATCGCAGATGTGGGATATGACAGTGATTCGCATCGTGCCAAAACAGAAGTGTATGATAAACTTCATGGTTGTTGTCAATACGAACGACCCGTCGAATAAAATCATGTAATACAAAAACGCCATTCGTATGAGTGGCGTTTTCTTGTTTACGATTTGTTCAATCTTAAAGTAATCCTCTTAACTAATAGCTAAAATCATTTCTTTACAAATCGCTTAACGATATGGGTAAATCCAAAATCTAATTCTATTAAATAAACACCCTTCGGAAGTTCTGAAACGTCAAGAGTTGTCTCTTCTGTTGTCAGAAGCTCCTTTCCGATTGAGTTAATCACCTTTGCCCGAACGAACTCTTTTGGCGCTTTTATCTCAAGTGTCTTGATCACTGGATTCGGATAAAGCGTGATCAACGTTTCATCAATGATTTCCTCACCAAGACTTAATACCGGAGGAAGACAAGATTCGACTAATCCATCATAGAAATTCTGAACTTCATCTGCGGCCTGATACAATTCATTGACACTTTCTAAATGGTCTTCTCCTAACGCCGTAACGATTGCAAAATCAAACGTAACCGTATCATGTGATGAAAACTCACCAATTTCAAACCTCATTAATTGACTTCTTTGTGAATCAAACTGCAACGAGTCTAAATTTCCTGTATTTGTATATGGATTTCCCGTAAAAGCAAACGTAGGACCCAATGTACTTCCGTCTACTCCACTTCCTTCCAATACATGCATAAACTCAGGAGGATATGAAGGCATTCCTTCCGGATAATTTGCGGAAGATCTGAACAAGCGCGTACTCGTTATGTCTTTGTTCAACGAAATGACACCTGTCGCCGGAGGAGTATCACCATATCCTATTTGTCCTTGTACAATATCCGATGCCGTACCGTTGTAGTTAAACATCATGTTTTGATCGATCGAAGTACCTGCAAAATCATTACCTACATTACCAATCAAACCATCAAAGAAAATTCCTGCATTAAAACTGGTATAATTCTCTAAAGATCGATTGACTGCTTTGGTTTGAATAAAAGTTGTGTTTGCTACTGCCTCGTCATAATACTGATACACCATCGTATGCATTTCTATTCCTAGACCATCCATGTTATTCACTCCACACCATGGACCGTGAGACACGTCATTGGTAATTATATAAACGGTTTCATCTCCTAAAACACAGGGATAATCTCCTTCATAAGGCGTATATATTTGATCACCATTGACATCCACAAAAGGAGCAAGATAGAAGCTAGCGTTAAAACTTACATCTCCATGCGCTGGCCACAGGAGTATATTTTGAGGCGCTTGATATCCGGCTGTCCCGACATTAGCGATGTGATGATCTATTTCTGCTCGAGTAACAGGGAAAATAGCTGGAACCATTTCTCCAACAGGCTCTCCTGTCAAACTCAACGGCCCTTTAAACACATATTCATCTGCCGTATACCTTGGTGTTGAAATATGTGGTTGCCCAAATTCATCTCTTCCTCCGAACCACATCGAAAGTGATCCGATATCGTTTAATCCGCTATTCCCCCCGAGAGAATAGTTAAGGGTTCCAATGGTTTGATCTAAAAATTGATTATCAAATTCAGCAAATAATATTCCTGCATCCGATAGCGTTGCACTAACATTATTCCCGTCTAAGGTTAGCGTAGAAGGAGCTTGTGAAATTGCAGTTCCGCTCAATAGTGCGAAAATAAATAGTGAGAAGTTCTTTTTCATACTTTAGTTTATTAAAAACAAAGTCAGTAGAACAAATACGTTTATGGTCGTTGGTTAATCAAACATAAACAAACTTTTAACATTAGCTCGGTCACAATTTATGAACGATGCACTTGAGTTTGTGAAATGATCTATTCATTTATTTCAGGATGCAATGGAATCACAAAAATTCGTTTTTTGAAGATGATTTTGTGAGATTCAAGATTACCCAGATCTAGCAATGAATAATTTGGAGTGACCCGAAACTGATTCTTTTCTACCGAATAATTCACTTTTTATTTCAATTTCATGCACAACGGAGTACATTTATCTCTGTTAATGAAAGGTCATTAAATTTTATTCGTCTTGATACTAAGTGCAAATTATTATGGAATATAAGGATAGTAAATCTTCAGAAATCAATATGTCATTATTAATGACTCCATCACACTCAAATTTCAGCGGGAAAATTCATGGTGGATACATCTTAAGCTTAATGGATGAGATTGCTTTTTCGTGCGCATCCAAATATTCAGGTCACTATTGTGTCACTGCTTCTGTAAACAAAGTAGACTTTTTACAACCAGTTGAAGTCGGTGAATTACTACATTTAAAGGCCTCTATAAATTATACAGGGAAATCATCCATGGTAGTTGGACTTCGTGTAGAGTCTGAAAATATCAGAACAGGAGAAGTAAAGCATTGCAACTCCTCCTATTTCACCATGGTAGCCAAAAGCGAAGATGGAAAAAAGGTTCAAGTTCCAGGACTAATTTTAGACTCCATAGAAAGTGTTCGAAGATTTGCCAGAAGCATCGAAAGACAAAAACAAGCACTTGTAAGAATCAATAACTTCAAATCCTCTGACTTTAGAATTGAAGATTACCTCCCTAATCTAAAAAGTCAAAATGCTAAGATTACGCTTTCACAGTCGAAGAAGAGTGGTTTACAAAGCCAAAAACGCTACTAGCCAGGCTCACCTTAAGCTTAAGGCAAACGCCAAAAAAAGTTAACTACCATGGTAAACATCTAGCATTTTACTTTCGTAATGGAAATGGATTCCCTAACTTTAATGCATGCACTTTTCCTTTACACAAGAAGGATTTTCCTTTAAAAAATTTGAAGCTGAACAAAAAGATCCTTTCGATCGCTTGTTTGACATTTTCAAAGAATTAGTTGTTCATACTTCAGGAGATCTTGACGAAACATTTGATTGGTTGGAGACTCTTGACAAAGAGTACAATTTAACCACCCCAGAATATTCTTTGGATGATTTCAAGGAAGATTTGATTAAACGCGGTTACATTCGTGACGAAATTGATCCAAAAGAAGGCGGTGGAATGGCAATCACGGCAAAAACCGAACGATCCATTCGTCAATCCGCATTAGAGCAAATCTTTGGAAACCTTAAACGAAGTACCGCAGGGAATCACAAAACCAAATACACGGGAAAAGGAGATGAAACCACTGGAGATTTTAGAAATTATCAGTTCGGAGATACCCTTGAGAATATTTCCGTTACGGAGAGTTTCAAAAACGCTCAAATCAATCATGGAATAGGAGACTTTAAGCTCACCGAAGATGATTTAGTCGTAGAAGAAACTTCGTTTAAAGCGCAAATGAGTACAGTGTTGATGATTGATATCAGTCACAGTATGATTTTATATGGGGAAGACCGCATTACACCTGCCAAAAAAGTGGCGATGGCCTTGAGTGAATTAATTACCACTCGCTACCCGAAAGACACATTGGATGTTATTGTATTTGGAAACGATGCCTGGCCGATAAAAATGGCAGACCTCCCCTATTTACAGGTTGGACCCTATCATACCAATACAGTTGCGGGGCTTCAATTGGCAATGGATATCTTAAGAAGAAAACGAAATACCAATAAACAAATCTTCATGATTACAGATGGAAAGCCAAGCTGTATCAGAGAACGAGACGGGAGCTATTACAAGAATTCCTTTGGTCTCGATCCCTACGTAGTAGGAAAGTGTTATACCATGGCTCAACAAGCTAGGAAATTGAAAATTCCGATCACCACATTCATGATTGCACGAGATGAATTTCTTATGGAATTTGTTGAACAATTTACGCAAGCCAATCAGGGAAAAGCATTTTACACAGGACTTCAAGGACTCGGAGAGATGATTTTTGAAGACTATGAAACAAACAGAAAGAAACGTATTAAAGGATGAATATTACAGATATTAAAACACTCGGAGCACTTAAAGAAGCTGGATATACAAGTAAATCAATTAAAGATGAGTTGCGCGATAATTTAATCGAAGCACTAAAAGCTGAACATACGATTTTCGAAGGGATTCATGGATATGAGAAAACAGTGATTCCAGAATTGGAGCGTGCTATTTTATCAAAACATAACATTAACCTTCTAGGACTTCGCGGGCAAGCAAAAACGCGTTTGGCTCGTCAGATGGTTGCTTTACTTGATGAGTATATTCCTGTAGTGGAAGGTTCAGAAATTAATGATGATCCATTTCAACCCATTTCTCGATTTGCAAAAGAACTAGTCACCGAAAAAGGAGATGAGACACCCATTACTTGGATGCACAGAGATGAACGTATTGCCGAAAAACTGGCAACACCCGATGTTTCTGTAGCGGACATTGTTGGAGATGTTGACCCGATTAAAGCAGCGAATTTAAAATTGAGTTATGCGGATGATCGTGTCGTGCACTTCGGAATGATTCCAAGAGCAAACCGTTGTATTTTCGTAATTAATGAACTTCCGGATCTGCAAGCACGTATTCAAGTGGCACTATTCAATATTTTACAAGAAGGTGATGTACAAATTAGAGGGTTTAAATTACGCTTGCCATTGGACATGCAATTCATCTTTACGGCCAATCCCGAAGACTATACCAATCGAGGTAGTATCGTAACTCCGTTGAAAGATAGAATCGGCTCTCAAATTCTTACGCATTATCCCCAAGATGTGGCGACGGCAAAAAAAATTACAGAACAAGAAGCCAATAAATATCTGAATGATTACAGTCATATTCATGTTCCTGAATTTGCGCGTGATATCTTGGAGCAAGTAAGTTTCGAAGCACGTGATAGCGATTATATCGATGTGAAGAGTGGAGTTTCTGCGCGTATGAGCATTACCGGTTTTCAAAACCTCATCAGTTCTGCGGAACATCGAACACTTTTAGCCGGCGACGCTAATACAACACTTCGCGTCTCCGATTTCTTGAGTATTATTCCAGCAATTACAGGAAAAGTCGAATTGGTATACGAAGGTGAACAAGAAGGTGCGGCAAAAGTTGCGGAATCATTGATTGGTTCAGCACTAAAATCAACATACTCAAAACATTTTCCAGAGATTAAACGTTTGGAGAAACCCGGAGAAGAACAACCCTATGATTCTATTTTATATTGGTTTGCGCAACATGGCGAATTCGAACTACTGAAAAACATTGATGATCGAAGTTATACGGATCAACTGAATATGATTGAACCACTAGAAGATTTTATTAATGAGCATCAGCCTGACGTAACAAATGAAAAAGATCGTGTTTTCTTAAAGGAATTTGTGCTTTGGGCGCTGGTTGAGCACAACAAACTTTCTAAGAGTAGAGTTTCAAGGAATGTAACGTTTGGATAAAACAGCATTTTTCATGAAGCTATTTTTGTTATTCCTTGTATTCAATATCGCGGGAACTTATTCGAACGCTCAAACCGAAGAAGTCAAGAAAAAAGTCACTCAATCCGATGACGATTCTGATGCTTGTTTCCCTGGTGGAGCAGCAGAGATGCAGCGATTTATTTATGAAACGTTGATCTATCCTGAGGAAGCTATTGAATTGGGTATTCAAGGTAGAGTCTACCTATCTTTCATTATAGAGGTAGACGGTTCCATTTCAACCATTCAAATCATGAGAGGACTATCTCCAGAGACAAATAAGGAGGCAATTCGAATAATCAATTCTATGCCTAAATGGATTCCGAGTCAAAAAGATGGAGAGTTAGTCAGAACAAGATGTTCCTTACCCATCAATTTTGTTTTTAAGGCTGCACAAAAGAAAGCAAAACGTAAATTGAGAAAAAAAAGGAGCTCTAACGACAATCGAAAACTATAAAACACTAAAAGCCACGATTCATGGAATCGTGGCTTTTCTCTTTACGTAAACTACACCTAACTACAAAATCTAAAATACTCCGTCCAAAATAACTCCCAATTCTGCTAACGAATTTACATCCGTAAGTGCAGGAATGGTTTCAACATGATTTGAAACGATGGTACTTTGCTGTATTGCATATTTCAGTTGTCCTGCTATTTCTGAAACCACAACGAAATGAAGTCCTAATCCTTCAGGAACAGTATAACTCCCCCCAGTTTCGAAAACACTCGAATTTGCTCCTGCTGAGCTTAATTTAGTGGTCGCATTCTCTGCTGTAAAAACCATAAAAACGGCAGAATTAGTACCATCACAAATCGCAGGCAAGTTTGCAGTTACAACCGTTTGTGGGTTCGGATATGACCAGAAGTAATCACAGTTGATCCAATCGTAATCTCCACTGAACGGGAAATCATACCAGAAAGATGTGTTTAAGGAATCTTGACCAAACGTAAGCGTTCCATCAGCATCCCAAATGATATTTCCTTCTGCATCTGTTGTTCCTCCAAAAAGCTCCATGTTAGAAGCAGTTGTACTTGACGGATTTGTTGAAACAGTGATGTCATTAACAATTTGAACAGGCGCGCCATTTTGTGTTACCGTAATTCTGAATTCTCCACCAGAGGAAATTGGTACAATCTGACCTCCTTGATTCGCGAGTGTTGCTTTATTCATCAAAACCATATCAGATTTCTTATAAATTTCAAGCAATTCAAGCGTTACGTTTCCATTAACGGAAAAATTACTTCCTGATAGAACCACTTCGGTTCCTTGATTTCCATAGATCGTTGTGGGTGTATTAGCATCTACCACATACGTCTGTACTTTAGAATTCATGTACTCTTTAAACCGATCACTGATTGAAACAGTTTCGGTTCCTTCCATAGTTGGTGCGGGAATTACTTCCGCCTTGTTACACCCAGAAATTAGAGCGCCAATTAGTAGTAAGCCTCCAACAATTAGATTAGTCGTTTTCATGTGAATGTTTTTTGTGTTATATCTATTAGATACACAGCTAACTAAAAACGCTGCACGTCATCCAAACTATTATAAAAGGCGAAAGCCATCTTCTAGCGAAAATGGCTTCCATATTAAACCATACAAACTCCTGTTTGCAGGCACCCGTCTTAAATCAAGACTCCTTTCGACTCCTCAGAATTTCTTCTATTAAAGGTCACAGAGTCATTTTCTTCAATATACTGTGCTATTAAATCACCAACGATATTACAACCGTAAGGATTTTCAGCATCAATATCTTGAGTAGTTAACTTTTCTTTTAATGCCCATTTAATCGCGTTTCGAATAACGGTCGCTTCCTGATTTAAACCAAAATGATCCATCATCATTGCTACAGATAAAATTGTCGCTTTAGGATTAGCAATATCAAGGTTTTTCGCTTGCGGATAAGATCCATGAATTGGTTCAAATAAACCATTTGAATCTCCTAATGATGCCGATGGTAACAAACCTATCGAGCCCGTAATGACGCTTGCAAGATCAGATATTATATCTCCAAACATATTCTCAGTTAGAATAACGTCAAAAGATCCAGGTGCTTGAATCACTTGCATTGCTGCATTATCAACAAATAAGAAATCAAGTTTCACTTCTGGATAATCTGCACTAATACGTGTTACTTCTTTTCTCCATAAACGAGATGTTTCTAATACGTTGGCCTTATCTACCAGTGTTAAATGCTTTTTCCGAACCATTGCTGCTTCAAAAGCTCTTCTTGTAATTGCCTCAATTTGCTCCACAGAATAACTGCATAAATCACTTGCTTCTGAACCATTTTCGGCTAGCTTTTTCTCTCCAAAGTAAATTCCTCCGATCAATTCACGATAGATTACAAAATCAACATCTTTTAAGCGATCCGTTTTTAACGGAGAAAATTCTTCAACTTCCTTATATGTTGCAATAGGACGAATGTTCGCATACAATCCTAACTCCTTACGAAGCTTGAGCAATCCTTGTTCAGGGCGAACCTTTAATGTTGGATCATTGTCAAATTTTGGATCACCAATTGCACCAAGTAAAACTGCATCACTTTCCTTACAAATATCCAATGCTTCATCCGTGATCGGAACACCAAATTTTTCTATTGCACATGCCCCCATATCAACATATTTCAATTGAAACGAATGATCGAACCGAAAACTTATTGCCGCCAAAACCTTCTCTGCTTGATTTACAATTTCAGGACCAATACCATCTCCCTTTATAACCGCGATTTGCTTTTTCATAATTTATGCGTTGATTCAAACTTAGAAATCTCTTTTTCCTGTTTGATTAAGTACTCAATATCGCTAATCCCTTCCATAAGGAACTGCTTTTTCAATGGATCAATATCAAAATTTATGTGTAACACAATATCTTGATCCACCGCTTTTAACACCTGATTCTCAAGATCTATTTGAATCTTCACAGACTTATGTTTCGAGAAATATTTCATCATTACTCGCAGACTGTCCTGAGAAACTTCCACTGGTAAAACACCATTATTAAGGGCATTTCCTTTGAAAATATCTGCAAATTGACTCGAAATAATCACTTTAATTCCATAATCGGCAATAGCCCATGCAGCATGTTCACGACTAGAACCACATCCAAAATTATTCCCAGCGATTAATATTTCACTTTCTGATTCAAATTGATTAAATGCAAAATCTTCCTTTGGATTACCTTCATCATCATATCTCCAGTTTGAAAACAGATGTTTACCAAATCCATCTCTATTAGTTGATTTCAAAAACTTTGCTGGGATAATTTGATCCGTATCAATGTTTTCTATGTTTAGCACAATGGCTGTAGAGTTTATTTTTTTCATCTTAATTTAAATATGTTCTTGGGTCAGTTACTTTCCCTGTTAATGCAGATGCAGCAGCTGTAATTGGACTCGCCAGAATTGTCTTTGCCCCATCTCCTTGTCTTCCTTCAAAGTTTCTATTCGATGTTGAAATACATACCGAACCACTAGGAATTTTATCCTCGTTCATTGCTAAACACGCAGAACAACCAGGCTCTCTAAATTCAAATCCAACATTTTCAAAAATTCGATCCAATCCTTCTTCACACGCTTGTTTTCGCACCTCATTGGAACCAGGAACAACCCAAACGATTACATCATTGGCTTTTTTACGTCCATCTACAATTGCCGCTACTTGGCGTAAATCTTCAATTCGACTATTTGTACAACTTCCAATAAACACATAGTCTATTGGAGTTCCCATAATACTATCAGACTCGTGAAGTCCCATGTAATTAAGCCCTTTCTCACTATTTCGAACAGAAGCACTAATTTTTTCAGTTATATTGATTCCCGTATCCGGAGAAGTCCCAGTAGTAACCATTGGTTGAATATTGGACCCTTCAAGAATAATTTCCTTATCAAACACGGCTTTCACGTCTGAATTTAGAGATTTCCAATACTCTTTTAGTTCATTGGAGACCCCCACCTTTGAAGATACATAATCAATTGTAGATTGATCAATTCCAACTAATCCACCTCTTGCCCCCATTTCTATACTCATGTTGCAAACTGTCATTCTCTCTTCCATCGATAAATTTCGGAATACACTTCCAGAAAACTCAACGAAATGACCGGTAGCTCCTTCTGTGCCTAACTCAGCAATAATGAACAAAGCAACATCCTTAGCAGTTACGCCTTTTCCTAGGGTTCCGTTCACTTCAACTCGCATTGTCTTTGGTCTACTCAATAATAAACATTGAGAAGCCATTACCTGTTCAACTTGAGATGTTCCAATTCCAAAAGCGATTGCTCCAAATGCTCCATGCGTTGAAGTGTGACTGTCACCACAAACAATTGTCATTCCAGGCTGAGTAAGTCCATTCTCAGGGCCAACAACATGAACAATTCCATTCTTTTCATGTCCGATTCCAAATAGCTCTACTCCATGAGTTTTACAATTATCAATCAGGGTTTCTACCTGGTTTCTAGACTGTTCATTTTCTATTGGTAAATGCTGATTTTTCGTTGGAATATTATGATCAACCACCGCCGTTGTTCTAGAAGGGAATCGTAACTTTATACCCTTTTGATTTAGCCCATTAAATGCTTGAGGACTAGTGACTTCATGGATATAATGTCGATCAATGAACAAAACATCTACTTCATTGGTAACAGCTTTCACTTTGTGTTGATCCCAAATTTTATCTATAATTGTTTTCCCCATTCTAAATTCCATTTAATAAGTTCATCAGTTGATTATCATCGACCTGATTGTAACGATCGGCAACAGTTAAAAAACGCTGATAAGCAACTTCCAACTTCTCCTTCGTCAATTTGACATTCATTTTTGCCGCTCGATAATTCAATGCTGCTCGGCCACTTCGCGCGGTTAGAATAATTTGAGAATCATCCGCACCAACCTGTTTTGGGTCAATAATTTCGTATGTTTCTCTATTCTTGATTACACCATCCTGATGAATCCCTGAAGAATGGGCAAATGCGTTTTCTCCTACAATTGCCTTATTTCGCTGAACAGGCATATTCATTTCCAATTCAATGATTTTCGAAATAGGCGTAAGTAGAGTCGTTTCAATATTCGTTTCAAATTGGATATGTTGATGTTGATGCATAATCATTACAACTTCCTCGAGAGATGTATTTCCAGCTCTTTCACCAATACCATTAATCGTACACTCGATTTGTTTGGCTCCAGCAGTAATTCCAGCTATACTATTTGCAGTTGCTAAGCCAAGATCATTATGGCAATGTGTTGACAGAATAGCCTTATCAATGTTTGGTACATTATTCATCAAATAAGCAATCTTCTGACCATATTGTTCTGGTAAGCAATACCCCGTAGTATCAGGAATATTTATGACGGTTGCCCCTGAATCAATTGCAGCTTCAACAACACGAGCCAGATATTCATTATCTGTCCTACCTGCATCTTCAGCGTAAAATTCAACTTCGGCCACATAATTACGAGCATATTTCACGGCCTTTCTAGCGCGCTCAACAATCTCATCTTGTGTCGATCTCAACTTTGCATAAACATGGTGGTCTGATGTGCCAATTCCTGTATGAATTCTCGGATTATCTGATGGTTTCAATGCTTTAGCAGCAACATCAATATCACCCTCAACAGCACGTGTCAGGCCACAAATGGTCGTTCCTCGAATCTCTTTTGCGATTGTGTTAACTGCTTCAAAGTCTCCTGGACTAGAAACAGGGAACCCTGCTTCAATTACATCTACACCTAATCGTTGTAGCTCAGTTGCTATTTCCAACTTTTGATGCGTGTTTAACTTACACCCGGGAACTTGTTCTCCGTCTCTCAGTGTAGTGTCAAATATTTGGATTTGTTCTTTCAAAATTCCTAATTTCTTCTTAACGTTGTCTTCTACAAATCTAGATCAAGAGCACTCTAAAGGAAAATAAAAATCCACTGCTTTTGTGATGGTAAACTAAGCCACAATTGTTATAACCTGCTGACTTTAAGTAAATTAAAATTTAATTAATTCACATGTCCAAGTCTAATATTCATCCACTTACTGTACTTATTAAGTCCTTGACGAAAGCAGAAAAGCGTCATTTCAAGTTGTATGCAAAAAGAAATTTTGGAGATAAAGACCTTAAATTTTTAACCCTTTTTGATCTGATTGTAACACATGGAGAAATAACTTCATCACGATTAGAAAAAAAACTTCCTGAGATGAAGCCAAGCGCGCTTTCAAATCTAAAGGCACATTTGTATGAACAGCTTTTAATTAGTCTTCGATTAATTCATCACAACGATCCATCAATTCGGATTGAAGAACTCATCAGTTTTGCCAATGTTCTCTATGTAAAAGGGTTGTATTTACAAAGTTTAGAGCAATTAAAGCGAGCAAGAATTATTGCAACTAATTTTCAAAATGATCTGGCTCTGTATACAATCATTGAGATGGAACGAAAAATCGAATTGTTCTTCGTTACCGATAGTGGTTATGATCGCGCAAAAGATATTGTTGACACGAACGTAGAAATTCGCAACGTACTGCAATCGAGAGATGAGTGGTCAAATTTAGCTTTAGTTCTTTATGATTACTATTTGAAATTTGGGCATGTTAAAAATGAAGATCAGTTCAAGAAAGTGGAAATTTACTTTAAAGATCGTGTAAGTAGTATTAGTGTCGCTACACCTTCATTACATAGCCGTGTTTACAAAGAAATGTCTTATACATGGTTTCATTTTATTACTCAAAATTTTGTGCTTTGCTACAAGCATGCAAATAATTGGGTAGAACAGATGAGACAGAGCGAATATCTCATGAAAAAGGATCCAATCATGTATTTGAAAGGGATTCATAACATCCTTTCTGCTTTATTCTACTCCAATAAACCGCGACAATTTGAACAACATTACAATTCGCTGATAACATACATAGAAAATCATCGAGAGAATTTTGATTCTAATACTCGTATCACAGCAGATATCTATAATTATATAGGTAAATTAAACCTGCTTTTCTTAAAAGGTGACTTCAGTGAGAATGACATTTTAGTGGCAGAAATAGATGAATGGCTAAATGAGCATATTCTATATCTAGATCAAATTCGGATTCAGGTATTTTACTATAAAATGGCCTGCCTATATTTTGGATCAGATGAATTCAAAAAATGCATCATTTACCTAAATAGAATTATCAATTCATCCCATAAGGAACAACATTTAAAGCAAGATGTTCAGTGTTTTGCGCGAATTTTGAATCTTGTCGCTCACTATGAATTAGGCAATGATGAACTAGTCGAATATCAATTAAAAAATACTTATAGATTTTTAATTAAATATGGTGATTTACAACAGGTTCAAAAATTGATCATTGAATTTATTCGTAAATCAGTATATATGAACAGAAATGAAATGACCCCTCATTTTATCGAGCTTAAATCTCAAATGGTTTGTATTTTTGATGACAAATATGAACAGCGCCCACTTTTATACTTAGATTTAATTTCTTGGTTAACGGCAAAAGTTGAAGGAAGGAAAGTAGAGCATGTAATTCAAGAACGACAACGAACTCGATAAATAAGTATGAATATAGAAGAAGTCTACCTATCTAAAAAAGAACAATTCGGAAAAAAACTAAGTCAAGTAAAACAGAGCCTTGTATTACTTTCGACATTACGGTTAGGGGTTTTTATTCTAACCGGATTTTCCATCTATTTCTTTTGGGGGCAAACAGCCATGGTAGTTACATCTAGTGTTCTTGGCTTTGGTGTTTTTGGATTTCTCATTGCCCGTTATGCCGGGTTGGTAAATCGTAAGAGATACTTTGAAGCATTAAAGAAAGTAAACCAAACTGAAATTAATGCTCTTGATAAAAATTATGAAGGAATTTCTGATGGAGCCGAATTCCTACAATCAGATCATTACTTTAATCAAGACATTGATTTGTATGGACCAGGAACCATCTTTCAAGTTATAAATCGTACAGAAACTGTTAGAGGTGAACAATTGCTTTCTTCATGGATGAATTCAAACAACATTTCATCCATAGTATCCCGACAAGAGGGAATAAAAGAAATCGGAGAAAAGATCGATTGGAGACAACATTATAAAGCAACAGCTGGGCAAATAAAAGATGAACTTGACACCCGAGTAATCTTAAAATGGTTAACGGAATATAGGAGATTTATTCCCGCTATATTTCGATTCATTCCAGCAGCATTTTCAATTGCATCAGTTATTATGATTACTCTCTATGCAATAGAGTTTATTCCCGGTATGTATTTGGTATATTGGTTGTTTCTAGGGCTTGGAATCACTGGCCCATATTTTAAACGAATTCATAAAACATATATAAATGTAAGTCAAGTACAAGATACCTTTGTTAACTACTCAAAGCTCCTAACATCAATAGAAACGGAAACATTTACTTCTAAGATTCTTCGTGATCAACAAGCTAAAATTGTTGAAGATGGACATAAAGCTTCCGCTATTCTGAATAGATTGGCTAAAGACATTAGTAACCTAAGTAATCGGAATAACATGATGATGATGCCAATCTTGAATGGTTATTTTTTATGGGATTTACATTTTACTTATCGTATAGAAACATGGATTTCTGAATTTAACACAACCGCCAAACGTTGGTTCGAAACCATTGAGTACTTTGATGCAATCTCTTCTTTCGGAAACTATGCGTACAACCACCCGAACCACATTTATGCCAACATTTTAGAAAGTGAAGGAAAAACATTAATAGCTAAGGGAATGGCGCACCCTCTTCTCGACACTCAAAAATGTGTTACAAACGATGTAACCATCAATACCGAAGACTTTATTATTATAACCGGTGCGAATATGGCTGGTAAAAGTACATTTTTACGAACTGTGGCGTTAAATATAGTACTCACAAACTGTGGGCTTCCTGTACCTTCAAAAACTTTCGATTACAAGCCTATCAAGTTGATTTCAAGCATGCGCACAAGTGACTCTCTATTAGATGATGAATCGTATTTCTTCTCAGAGTTAAAACGTTTAAAGTTTATTGTAGAGGAAATTAAAAAAGATACATACTTTATTATTTTAGATGAAATATTGAAAGGAACCAACAGTAAGGATAAAGCTGAAGGTTCTGCCAAATTTGTAGAAAAATTGGTTGCTTCAAGCTCCACTGGGCTTATTGCAACACATGATTTGAGTTTATGTATTTTAGAAAACAAATTACCAACTGTGCGAAACCACTATTTTGACGCCGAAATCATCAATAACGAACTCTTTTTCGACTACCGATTTAAAGATGGTGTTTGTCAAAATATGAACGCTTCATTTCTTCTTAAAAAAATGGGAATTGTAGATTAAACAATATAAAAAAGGATGAAGCGATAATCCACTTCATCCAAATTAATTTCTTCTTAATTTAGTTCGACGCAGAAAGAATAAAGTCAATCGTTTCTTTGAACCCTAAATCTAGATGGAAACCTAATCTATTTCTAGCATCAATTAATTTATCGATATTAATTGTCCCATCTTTTCCAATTTTGGTGTTTATTCCCTGTGCACTGCTAAAAGCAATTGTTCCATCTTTCCAGACATGGATATGAGGATACTTCCTTGCTCCAAAGTTACCGATAAACATTTCTTTTCGGCTTTTATCAATCTCGCAATCTTTCTCCCTAGCAATTTCGATTAAATCATCAAGTTCTACTGAAACATCTGGTGTTATTACTAAATTTCGCATTATAATTAATTAGTGTAATTCCTACTCATAAGCTTTTCGGATTCCGCTCATTAGTACATAGTAGACTGCTGACTTTCAACATTGAATATAGTAAATATATCAATTATGAATAAAGAACTAAACCCGTTTTTATTCCGAAAAACAACAGGTATATTTCAAGTTACGAATCAATAATTCCTAAATATTGACAGCTATAAAATTCAATTTCGCTTTTCGAACCACTTTAAAAACAAGAATTAGTTACCCAGCCATCTCTGTTTAGATCTAAACCTTTACACCAACAATACAGACATCGTCAATCTGCTCTTGATCTCCTTTCCAATTGTTGTATGACAATAAAAGCTTCTTCTTTTGCACATCCATTTCCTCGTTCTCAATGCTACGTAGTAAATTTCGAAAACGTTTCCGATTAAACTTCTTACCATTTTCACCTCCAAACTGATTGGTATAACCATCAGAAAACAAATAAAAACAGTCTCCTTTTATCAAATCAAACTCTACTGTTGTAAAGCATTTTTCTGTGAAGGAATGTCCAACAGAAGACAATCCTTTTTTATATTCTATTAACTCTCCATTACGAAGCAATAGTAACGGTCTCCCAGCCCCGCAATAATATCCTTTTTGATCTTTTATGTTGAACTTACAAAAAGCAATGTCCATTCCATCTCTAATTTCTCCAGATCGCAAATGCTCATTAAATAAACTAACCATCTCTTCATCTAACAACCCTATAATATTTGCCGGATCCTTAGCCCCTTTTAAGCGCATAATTTGACGAAGAATCGTATTACCAGCTATGTTTACAAGCGCTCCAGGCACTCCATGTCCAGTACAATCACCAACCGCAAAGTAAACATCATCACCTTCCTGATAAAACCAATAAAAATCACCTCCAACAACATCTTTTGGTTGAAACATAACAAAAGCGTCATCAAAAACACCTTTAAATAATTCTTCCTTTGGTAAAACAGACTGCTGAATACTCCCTGCGTAGCGAATACTTTCATCCATTTCCCTAGATTTTATTTCCAAACTTGTTAATCTATCTTGTTCAGAAATGCTTACTTCTAATCTTTCTTCAATCAATGCTTCCATAGATTAAAATTTTAAAACGATAAATAAATGGCGATTTCCGATTTTCAAGAGCTTTAGGAACTCTATGATTAGGATACGTATAAATAAACGTAATGATCATAAAATCAATAATTGATCATACGATCCCCTTTTTTTGGATAATTAAAATTAGAAAGTATATCGTAATTAAAAAAAGTAAAACAATACTAAATTTCGTCGAATCATTTTTTTTTTTCAGCTGCTTGAAAAGCCACCTAAATTCGAACATAATCGTTATTCCTTATCCCTTAGTATTAATCCCGACCTCAATCATCTCACCCAATGAAACCTTAACGATCTCTAAAACAACCTATTTAACAATCTACTTTACTCTTCTGAAAGTTATGGAATAGTACCTCACATTCAGTAGATTTCTAAAAGAGCATTTAACATGTTCATTTTGACATGACACAATCCGCATTCCCCTGTCATATGTCATGTCACAACACTTTAAAGCCTGTCAATTCTAAAAATATGTTAAAACCCATTTCGAGGATTCCCATCGTTTATAATTTTCCAAAAACAAATTCAATTTTTTTCTTCGATTAATCTCTTACCCATCAAATAATTACAAAGCACCTATGAACACCTGAATAACAAGTAATTAACTATGCTTGCACAAGGAGTTAAAGAGCTAATTACCTCACCCTCAATTTAAAAAATATGTTAAAAATGCATCCTTGATGTAATTTTCCACGAGTTCAAACGTATTATAAGCATAGCGATACAAGTTGAAAAAACTGAAAAAGTTGGCACACAATTTGAATAAGTTAAATCAACTAAGTAGAAGTTAGTTTTCATAAGTAGTAGTAGTTTAGGTTTTGAAAGGGAGGATGCCAGTCTTCCCTTTCATGTTTTATAAGCGTTTTAATTTTTAAGAGATCAAGCAACGAAATTTGATGACCATATAATAACTCATCCAATCAAGCAAAATAATACTCTGTTCACTCAACAAAGAATCACATTCAATCTATCAAACTACTAGGTGATAAAAAGATAACTTCTATTTCGTAAATTTGATATATGTGGAAAATTAGAAATATCATACTTTTCATCAGTGTTTCCTATTGTCTAACAGCGCTCTACTCTTGTGCTAGTACCAAACCAATTACTACTGAAGAGTGGTCTATTGATTTACATAAAGGTGGATGTTTGGATGTGTGTAGGGCTTATACAATTAGTGTATCTCAAGATGGCACATACCTCTATAACGGTACTTTTAATGTAAAGCATCTAGGTAAGAAAACGGGTAAAATTCAATCCGATGAACTTGAGGAACTAAAACGGCTAATTAATCTTGTTGACTGGCCCTTAAAAGATACGACTTATGGAAATCAAGCGGAAGATTCGGCTGATAAGAAATTGATTTACACTTCCCAAAATGGGAAAAAAATTATTCAATATTACCGAACAGAACCCCAAGAAATTAGAATCCTAGAACTATTTATGGACAAAATAATCGATCGAGATGACTTTTAAACACAGTATTATTTGTTTGAGTGTACTAACTGCTTTCTTAGGAAACGCTCAAAAAGAATCAACCTTTTCAATTCTTGAAAAAGACATTGAACAAGCAGTCCCAAAATCTCAATTACCAACAAGCAAAGGGTGGAAACACAATCATCGTTGGTTAAATGAATTTAAGAGTAGAATCAACCCATCAGGAGAATTTTACGATGGTTCCATTTTCTATTCTGAAGCTGAAAGAGTTGCTAAACTAAAGATGCAGTCAATTGAAAAAATGGCAGGATGGATTCCAGTTGGTCCAACAGGTCGGGCTAATCAGTCATTAACCAAAGGAATGGGACGTATCAATTGCATTGCTTTTCATCCCACCGATGCCAATACTTATTGGGTTGGAGTAGCACAAGGAGGTGTCTGGAAAACATCTGACGATGGACAAAATTGGACCCCTTTAACAGATGATCTACCTATTCTTAGAATTAATGATATCGCAGTTGACCCAAATGACCCGGACAACATTTATATCTGTGTTGGTGATTATGCCTACATTGATGTAGCTCTTTCTTTAGATGATAGAAAAAGACATACGCACTACGGACTTGGTGTTTATAGAACAATCGATGGAGGCACTACATGGAATCCTACTAACTTAACTTATCAATTAGCAGAACTTGATGGTTCATTAATGCGTCGCGTATTTATAGATCCAACAAACTCTGATAATATAGTTGCTGCCGGAACGAGCGGAATTTGGACTTCGGCAGATGCTGGAGACTCGTGGACTATGACCAATGATAGTATCATCTGGGATATTGAATCTGATCCAAATGATGCTAATACACTTTATGCAACTTCTGGCTTTTTACACCGTGCAAACATTGGAAGTGCAGGAATTATGAAATCAACTGACTTTGGTCAAACATGGAACTGGTTAAACACTGGAATTCCGTTAACAGGATCAGTTACCCGAATAGAGGTTGCTGTAGCTCCAAGTAATTCTAATCATGTTTATGCGTTAGCAGCTAATACGAATAGTGGATTCTACGGATTATACTCATCATTAGATGGAGGAACTACTTGGAATTATAGTGATGCTGGCGGAATTAACATCTTGCATTGGTATGAAGGTGGTGGAACTGGAGGACAAGGAACATACGATTTGTCTATTTTAGTTGACCCCTTGGATGAAAATAAAATCTATACCGGAGGCGTAAACATTTGGGGCTCTGCTGATGGGGGAGCAACTTTTGACGGGGTTTCACTTTGGTACGACGCTTACGGTCCTGGTTTACATGCAGATCAACATCAAATCAAACACAACCCATTAAACAACAAGTTTTATGTCTGTAATGATGGGGGATTGGTAAGAACTGATAACATTCAAATTGGATCTTGGAATGATGCTTTTAATCAACCTGGATATGTATGGCCAACCACATGGGAATACATGAGTGACGGAATGCAAACAAGTTCATTCTATCGTGTTGGAGTAAGTGAAGGGAACCCTGGTAATTTTATTGCAGGTGCTCAAGATAACTCTACCTACTATAACAATAATGGTAGCTGGTCAAACTTGTTTGGAGGAGATGGGATGAATGCTATGCTTCACCCAACAAATTCTGATATAATTTTTGGATCGAGTCAGTATGGTCGAATCTTATATTCTGATGATGGCGGATCTTTCTACACCCAAATGGAGGCTCCCATTTCTGAAGATGGTGAATGGGTAACTCCATTCATGTATAAGCCAGGATCAACAGACATAGTTTACGCTGGCTTCGGAAATTTATATCGTGCGTCTCCAGGGAATGATTTTTTAGATGGTATGTCAAATTTCCCTTTAATGACAAATGCCGTCGTTCCCGCTCCGATCTCTCACTTCAATGTATCTCAATCGAACCCAGACAATATTTATATTGCAAAGCGAATTTATCATTCATACAATCAATTGAGCGAGTTTTGGGTTAGCAATGATGGTGGTTTTACTTGGAATAATAAAACGGCAGGACTTCCAGATAGTTTATACTTTACCTATGTAGAAGTTGATAACGATGATCCTTTAAATGCATGGGTAGTTACAGGAGGATTTGAAGCTGGAAAACACGTCTATCACACAACTGATGGAGGGGACAACTGGACAAATATTACCTTAGACCTTCCTAATTTACCTGCTAATTGTATTGTACATTATGACAATTCTGTTTACAATACGATTTATGTTGGTACGGATATCGGTGTTTATTATCATAATGACACGCTGACAGGTTGGTTACCATATAATACAAACCTTCCGAATGTAATTGTCTCAGAACTCAATATTAATTACGGAGAAAACAAAATGTATGCAGCAACATTTGGTCGGGGTGTTTGGAAAACAGATGTAATGGATGAACCGACAATCTCTGTTTCTAACATAACTCCACTTGAGGAGTTGGATGTTCAACTTTTACCTAATCCAAATAATGGAGAGTTTCAATTGAATATTGATGGATTCAAAGGTTCACAGCTTGAATTAGAAATTATCAATATTATGGGAAAAGTGGTTGAAAGAAAGACTTTAAATGTAAACGGTGAATCCTTTAGTGAAACATTCAATTACCAACTTTCAAACGGAATGTATTTCGTAAAATTATCCGCAGAAAAGAAAATGAGAACCATTCGATTTATTATTGAATAGTAAAATCCTGAATTACAAATAGTAGATTCAAAAAAGTGCCTCTAAATCGGGGCACTTTTTTCGTTTTAAGACTAAATTACTTTTAATAGGGGATACATTTAACCTAATCCAATAGATCTTTAGAGTCGCTAATAAACACCTCATCTTGATCATATAATAGTTTCTTTAAATTATCCCGTTCGGTTGTTGTGACAACATAAGTTTTCGACCATTTATCGTGCCATCCTCTATTACTAAGACAAGATAGAGCTTCAAACGGAACCAATCTTGCAAAAGATCTTCCAAGAAGAGATTCAGGAGCTGGTGCTTCCGCATATTGATTTATCACTACTGAATTTGTTGCAAATTTACCAATAGTTCGTTGCATGGTATATTCACATATAAAGTAATAACCAACCATAACGATAATATTATCCAAGGCAGGGATTAAGTTGTAAGAATATGAATTTATCCCAGCAAAAGAATCATAACTTGACGATTGAACCCAGAGTAAATCCAAACAAAAATTAAGCAATCCAAGAATTATGGCATCAATAAGATAATGTCCAAATCGAAGCCACTCTTTCACCACTTTAACTTCTCTTTTTATCGGCTTCTCGTACGGTTCATTCACCCTATTACCAAAAGAGTCTCGATACCGATGGTAAAATGTTCTATTGACTTTAAGATCTTCAATTGTTCTTTTCATGTTTTATTTCTTTACCTGATACTCATACCCCCTCTTCGGAGCACCAACATAGACCACAATTCCTCTGGGGTGAATACATTTGGTAATCACTTCATCCAGTTCTTTTCTGTTTCCTTTACAGATCTCTTCTATCTCCCTATTCTTTTTATTTCTGGCAACAATTGCCCAATATTCATTGTCGATGTAACTATCATTCAGACCATCTACAACTAAATCATTCACTGCATATTTCTTTTTAATCACTCGGATGACATAGTTATTAAAAGACATGAATGGATGTCTTTTTTCAATCGGTATGAAACCGAAAAGACGTGTTTTTGTTATAAAAATCGAAGGGTTACTCTCATTATAGATGAAATCTCTCTCGGTAAATTTAAAGAAGACAAACATCAATGGTAAAACATTAATTACGGGAAAAAAGAATACAAACTCTATTCCCTCCATTACAATAAATGCGATATACACTACAAGTAAGATATATCCGAATCCAACCATTGTAGGTGGGACAATGACTCCCTGATTTATTTTTATTTCGGTATTCAATGAAATTAGTGGTTAATAATTATTAATAGAACCTTCGTGTTAGGTCCGAACTCTCTATTCTCTATCTATACTCGATCCAATATGATTCAACGCCTCTGAAATAGATTCCATTTGGGAAATCACAAGTGCCATTTCATTTGACTCTCCAATTCCTTGCATTTTCACCGTTTTCACATATGTTTCTTTCACAGAGTTCCAACGATCCATTTCTTCTGGAGTAATAACTTCAAACAATTCTTTAAATCTCAACAAACTCGATTCAGCTGATGATGTTAGCGTCTGTGATTCATTCTCGTAATGCGAAATAATAAGCGTTTGCAATTCTTCATCATTCATCACCGGAACCAATTTCTCGACAATCTTATTCATGTCACGATACGATCCTTGTAATTTAAACGGTGGTGCAGTACGATATTGATCTTCCATGGAAGCAGAAATAATGTATTCCAAATTCACCTTAAAAACGATATCCTTAACGGTAATTACACGTTTCAATAAATTCACATAATCCTCCACTTCTTCCGAGGAGTAATTCGCCTCAAGATCCATACTTTCCTGATCACCCTCCATTGCAACTTTAATAAATTGGTAAACATCCGTAAAGGACTTATTGTTCAATTTACCCAGAATCGCATTTGATGTAAGGCAATTTTCGATATAACTCAATTCAAAAACATCTTGCTTTCCTCCAATCACATCGCCCAAGTTATAGATGTCTGAACGATTGGCAAGCATATCCGGAATCTGGAAACGCTCACCACTTTCCGTGTATGGATTACCAGCCATTACCACCATCACTTTTCGACCTCTAAAATCATACGTTTTACTTTCGCCTTTATACACTCCTTCAATCTTCCTTTGTCCATCACAAAGCGAGATGAATTTCTGTAAAAACTCCGAATTACAATGTTGTATATCATCTAGGTAGATCATTACATTATCTCCCATTTCAAAGGCTAAATTCAATCGATTTAGCTCTTCTCTTGCCGCTGAATTTGTTGCGCTTTCGGGATCTACAGAGGTAACATCATGCCCTAAGGCTGGACCGTTGATTTTTACAAAAATCAACCCAACCCGCTGTGCGATATACTCCATCAATGTTGTTTTCCCATACCCAGGAGGAGAAATTAATAACAACATTCCCATAAGGTCAGTACGTTTATCAGCTCCCGCCACTCCAATTTGTTTCGCAAGGTTATTCCCAACTAAAGGAAGGTACACATCATTAATCAATTTATTTCTTACAAAGGATGTCATGATTTTAGGAACAAAAGATTCCAATCGAATTTCCTTCTTAAATGATTCGATACGTGCATGTTTCAAATGTTGAAACTCACGATAAGCCGGGATGCTTACCTCATGAAAACGTTCTAATCGCTCCATGAATTCAGTATAATCAAGGCTCAAATTCCCTTCTTGAATACTGCCATGTTCTCCGATTAATCCCTCGATTTTTTCAAAGGTTTTAGCCTTGAGTACTTCTTCAGATTTAGAATTATCCTCCAGTAAGGAAACCGCAGCCTCTTCTAGATATAACATTCCCTCTTCCCATTTATACTTTCTCAAATAAGACCGAAGCCAATCTTTATATAATTGCAATTGATAATTAGGCGTATCCGAAAGCAAACTTACTGCTTCCTTCAATTTCTTATCAACCTTTGCCTCCTTTAGCCATTCCGTAAATTTTGTTTTCAACCGATCTGCTTCAGGACTCATCACAAAAGTATTTCCTCTACTTAACTCCAAAAACAAATAATCCGCAACAGATGATTTCTTCTCAGTAGCTAATGAAGTCGTTAACTTCTTCGCAATTTCTTCTGGGATTACGGATTTTCCAAAAGTTGTTTGCATCAAACCATATGCTTTTAAGCGCTGATTCCAATCTTCTCGCTGTTCATCAGACAAAATATATTGCCAACGATAGCGAGCCTCTGCACGTAATGATGATGGGTAAATCAACAAATCAGCTTGCATATTAATCGTATACAACTTTATCAACAACTTAGTCGCATCTTCATCATGCACCCCTTTTATATAGCGTTCCTCGTATCGGCCAGACATAAATTTCTGCACTACTTTAATCAACTCTTTTGGAGATAACTTAACCGCCTCATCATAACTTAGCATCTCTTCATTCAGTACTAATTTTTGAGTTGTTGTTAGCTCATTAAATATCAAATAGGCAAGATATTCACCTCTATAAACTTCTGTATTCTCAGAAATAATTGGTTGATCCCAAAGATGCTTCGTATCATTAAACACAGCGTCTGTTATCGGGTCGAAGAAACTTGTTCCTGTCAAGTGATAACACATATGGTTTCTCCGCTTCACCAAAGTAACGTCGAGTTTCTTTGTATTTACCGAAAATGAGTGCGCCCCCAATTTAATCACGTCATCCCCATCGGCAAATAATTCTGTTTTATCTCGTAATTGTCTTAGAGCATTTTCACGAAGAGATTTTAACTGACTACCTAAGTCATCCGCTTTTACCGAGTCATTAATATCCAATAATTTCCCAATATTATCCCGTACTTTTTGCACCAACATATCTGATGCGAGATAAGCATTTATTTCATTCGCTGTTTTAAACTGTTCTAATCTACCCTTGATACCTTGAAGAATTCTTTCCGTAGACTGCTGAATAGCCACTGACCGATTATTTCTAGCTTCGACCAATGCTAACTTGTGCGATTCAAACGCATTGTGAATCTCTTCACGTGCTTCCGTAATCGGAATTCCAAATTCAGGGAAATCTGCAAACTTTCCATCTAACTCCTCTAACTGAATAATCAATCTATTCAATGATTCATCACACTTATCCGGTGTATCACTAAGATTAATGTAATTTGATGCTCCTTGCTGAATTAGTTTTAACTGACTCTTAAATTCATTTTCCGCTTCCGCTCCAAAAATGGTTTTCCGAGCTTTTTTCAGATCTGCAATAATCCGATTAAAACGATAAAAAATATCCGTAATGTTATTAATGATCTTAGTTGTCACTGTACTATCCTCAATATTTAAGGAGTTCACAATGTCTATCAAGAGTTCTAGTTCAGCAGAAACCTTAGTAATATCCTCATCAAGTTCGTTTGCTTCCACAACCTTTTTGATCATTCCTAAACGCTCTTGAATCCCATCAACTTTCAGCTGATAAGGCAATAAAGCATTCTCTGTCAGAAGAAACTCAACACAAGCATTGGAGTAAGCTGTTTGCATTTCTAGTAGCTCCTCTTCCATTTCATTCAATAACGCAGTATCAATATAGCGCATTTCCTTCGCGGTGATAATTGCACCTCGATGCGCTCTTAACTCCGTTAACGTTTCAACATATCTATCAATCGTATCGTATTTTGCGGATTTAGCAACCTGACGTGTCTCTAGCGTCTTTTGACTTAACTCTTCAATTTTTGCTTTCGCTGTTTTTTTAAGGTTTAACACCTTATCGAATTCAGCCATTGCCGATTCCGCAGTTCCTTCAATGTTTATTAATGGTTCTGATAATTTCTGCGCTTGTGCATTTGGAATCCAATGATATGCATCCAAGACACCCCGAACCATTTTGGAAAGGTCAATATAAAGTGTTCCATAAGCTTCTTCTCTATCAATCAACTTAATGATTGTGCGACATTCAGCCATTGCTGTGACGATCTCCTTGTTTCCAATTTTAAATAAGTATGCATCTCGTTGTGAAGACTGAAGCGTGTCAACATGTGCAAATGGTGTTTGCCAAATCTGAATACTATGGTGTTTTTTTGCTTCAACCTCTGATCGAAACAAGCACATTTCACCATTATCAAAAATGGAAAAACCATTACAGTGAATCGGTTGTTTTAACCCTTGCTCAATTAAATTGTAGAGCAATAAAGTATATGTTCCATCAGACTTGTTGTAAAAAACATAGAGAAAATCCTCACCGTTTGAAGAGGGAATACACTTTTGAAAGCCAATTCCTTCAAAGGGAAAATCAAAAAGTTTGTATTCTCCTGATTGTAAACAATATCCTTGCGGAAATATGATTCCATGATCTTCGGGTAACAAAACACACGCTTGTTCAAGAGAATCGACACGCATTGCTTCTTTCACCTTGTGATTATAAACAATATACCGATATTCCTTCTCTTGATATGGTCGGATTTTCAAGACGATGATCTCTCCTATAATGGCATATGAAACTTCAGCATCATTTAACGATTGATCTTGATGTTCCACAGGCTCTTCATAGATCCCCTTTCCTGTATCCGTATTATCTTCAATTTTAATTGTCAAATCTCCCCCAACGGCTTCCACAAAAACTTTATCTTCAATTGAAATATGGGGGTGCGCACCATCTCTATGATGATCTGAATTAGGCCTTTTCCAATCAAAACCATATTGCTCTGGCAGTTTCACTTCATGTTCACTGCGAGAATCAATATATGTTAAGCTATTATCCTGATTTACCAACCATTTAAAAGACTTAACATCAGAAAGCTCTTTTCCCGTTTGAAAAATGAAATAAAGATGGCCATTTCGTCTTATAAACTGTGTAAATTTCGCCTCCCGATAATATTTATATAGATTTTTAAAATCGCTTATAAATGTATCGTCTTGAAGAAATAGAGGAGAGTGTTCTCTGAATTTTCTGTCTTGATACTGATATACACTGAAAACATCCTTAATTGACATTTCTGTTTTCAGTCCAATTCGGACATTATACCCAAAAATGAACACGTCTCCCACAGGAATCATGTCCCTTGCTTCACAAGAATTGCTTGTAGAGATATGCTCTGTGGAAACAAGTTCTGTTTCCACAGCTCCAAACACATTCTTTCGTTCAACATTTAACGCTTCCAATCGTGCTTTAAGATCAGAACCGTACTTGTTCAATCGCCCGCGAATGATCTCATAGGTACCCTGTTCAAGTCCCTGTTGGTCTTGACTTTCTTTATTTTCTTCCGACATGATTCTACGCTTACTTCAGTTCTTATTCTCCCAGTCCTAGTGATCCAGCATTTGTGTTATCTAATCCAAATTTCTGAGCCATTCCTAGCAGTTCTGAAAGCATTGATTGATCCTCATCCGACTTTGCAGCTTTAATCAATCTTAGAAGTAATGCCGAAACAGTAAGGTTTTTAATATCAGCAGTTTTAATGCTTGATGTTGTAATCAATCCTTTAATTTTATCAATGATTGTCACACCATTTTGGCTAGACAACAACTGTGTTTTCACTGTATTGATAATCTCACTTTTATCTGCGTATTGATCCACCACTTTTGCGTTTGAAATTGCTCCAATAATCTTATCAAAGAAAACCGGTTCTCCACCTACAATATCAATTTTCGCAGATTCAAGAGCACTTGAAAGAACTGTGGCCTGCGCTGCAGCAATTTCCTTTTGAATATCAATTTGCGCCAGTTCAACCTCTTTGTTTTTATCCAATCGAAGCTTAAACTCTTCGTGATCTTTTCCTACACCATCAAGCTGCTTCATTGCTGACGCTTTCTCTTTGATACCTTCTGCTTCCGACGTTAATGTTTGCTGTAAAACATGTGCTTCTGCCAATCCCTTTTCCTTCTCTGCTTCAGCTTTCAAGTTGATTACTTCCGCTTCCGATTTACCAAGTTCCATATCAGCTTTCGCTTTCGCAAACGACTCTGCTTCAATCCCTTTAGCACGAGCAATTGCTTCCGCCTCTAAAACAGCCGCATTTGCCTCTCCTTGCTTCTCCGTAGCCTCAGCTTTAGCCGTCATCACCTTCGCTTCTGCCAATCCATGAGCTGCTTGTTGCGTTGCTTCTGCATCCGCTAATATCTTAATTGCTTCTGCTTCTTTTGCCGCTGACTGTTGAGCTGCTTCCGCTTCAATCAATTTTTGTTGCGCTGCAAATTCAGCAGATTTCTTATGCGCCTCAGCTGCTTTTATCTCTTCTACTAATTGCGCTTCTGCTAATTGTTCAGCTGCAGTAATCGCAACTGTTTTTTGACGATCTGCTTCCGCAAATGCTTTCGTGTTTTTAATGTTTTCTTCCTCATCAACTACCGTTTTCTCAATCGCGACACGCTCACGAATAACCTCTTGGATATTCTTTCTTTCAACTTCAATTACCTTTTCTTTACTAATCTCAGCCAAAGTAACTACACGTTCGCGTTCATTCACTTCCAGTAAACGATCTTTCTCCACGCGTTCCGTTTCAACTGCTTCTGTGCGTTCCTTATTCTTTGCTGCGGAAATTATCTGACGCAATTTATTTTCTTCAGCAATCATCAACTCTTCCTCAACCGTAATTCGCGCTTTTTCTGCTTTCAATCGCTCTTCCTCCGCTACTTTAAGAATCTCAGCACCTTCTCGTGATTTAATGTTTTCAATTTCACGTCGCTGCTTTTCTTCTTTCTCAGCCAGTTGACGTTCCATTTCTAGAATCGCCTCTTGTGCTTCAACATCTTGCTGCTTGATCGTTTTTTCTTCTTCGCGCTTAATGTTATTGGATAACACATTTTGCTTTGCTGTTAACTCATTAATCTTCTTAATTCCTTCCGCATCTAGAATATTCATCGCACTCAAGGAAGAAACATGTGTTTGCTCCAAATAATCAATTGCTGCATCATCTAAAATATATCCATTTAAATCCGTACCAATTAAATCTTTAATTGAGTCTCTAAAATCATCTCGCTTATTATATAAGTCCACAAAATCAAATCGTTTACCAATAGTTTTTAGTGCTTCCGAAAATTTAGCTTCAAACAACTCATATAGTGCTTTCGGGTCAGATGCTCTTACACATCCCACAGATTGGGCAACTTTAACAACCGCTGAAGCCTCCTTATTCACACGTACGAAAAAAGTAACTTTAATGTCAGCCCTCATATTATCTTTACATATCAACCCGTCTTTTCCTAATCGTTCAATTACCATCGTTTTAAGTGAAATATCCATCTTCTCCATTTTATGAACTACAGGAACAATAAACATTCCGGAAAATGAAACTCTGGTTTTCCCCATTCCGTTTCGAACAATTGCTTCTCCTTGAGAAGCTTTTTTATAAAATTTGGCTAACATAATACCAAATGCTAAAATCGCAAGTACTGTAATACCAACAATAATATAGGTCATATTTGATACAAGATCTTCTGTTTCAACTACTAAATGCATAGTTCTTTTTGTGTTTAGATTATTATTTTTAATTCCACTAGATAGTACTCGTCTTTATTTTTATCACTGATAATCATGACCGAGTCACCACGATTTACCATTCCTTTC
>JAKVAS010000070.1 GCA_022448165.1 Crocinitomicaceae bacterium
AAACTTTATTTTCAACCTCTCATCCTCTAATCTCTCTATCGCCTTGCGTTCAAAGCGGCTGCAAAGGTATGCTTCTTTTTAACTCTAACAACCTTTTCAATAATCTTTTTTTAATTATAATTCTGACATATTTTGAACTACCTATAAATCAACCCTATCCAAGCTATTTATACCAAATGTTTTTTTTAAAAAAAACAACAAATTCAAAAACAAAACCCCTCTTTTAACAAAAGAGGTAATAGCACCACAATCAGAAAAACCTCAAATAAATGTCAAAACAAATAATGACTGTATAATATAGTCACCTGAATAAGTGCTTTAATTTATATGTAGGAAACATACAAAAGCACCTACAATAGTTGATGAAAAAACACAACCTCCACTATAAACACACTTGTTAACACAAAAACAAAGCTCCTTACACAAATAAATAAGTAGAACTTCAATATACAAGTCATGACCATATAAAAGTATAATCATCAACTATCATTTAAATAAACAACATGTTCTTAGACTTTAACATTCAGATGCAATCACATTCAAACAATCTACTTGCTCCTCCGCACTTAAACAGGTTACATTTAAAATATATTCAGCATAAAAAAAGCCGCTTGAAATTTCAAGCGGCTCTTATCAATTCTTAACTCTTACTCTACAACAAGTATATAGTTATTCTTTTTCCCCTTACCGAGCAGAACATATTTATTATTAATCAAAACATCCTCTGTAATCGTAAATTGATCGTTCACTTTTCCTTTATTCACTGACACAGCATTTTCCTTAAGAGCTCTCCGTGCCTCACCATTAGATTTTAAAAAACCGCTTTTTGCAGATAATGCATCAATGATCCCCACTCCGTCTTTCAAATCATCCCTAGACACGGTAGCCTGAGGTACTCCATCAAAGATTGCAAAAAAATCTTTCTCCGATAGAGATTTCAAATCTTCAGAGGTCGATTTTCCAAATAAGATTTTTGCGGCAGCAATAGCAGTTTTCAAAGCATGCTCACCATGAACACGAATGGTGATATCCTCAGCTAAGGCTTTTTGTAGCCCCCTCAAGTGCTGAGCGTCCTTATGCTCCGCGACAATATTTTCAATTTCCTCCTTCGATTTCAATGTGAAAATTTTAATGTACTTTTCAGCATCTTCATCTGAAGCATTCAACCAAAACTGGTAAAATTGATACGGCGATGTTTTTTCAGCATCTAGCCAAACATTCCCCCCCTCTGTTTTTCCAAACTTTGTACCATCTGCTTTCTTTATCAGCGGAGTTGTAACAGCGTACGCTTCTCCTCCGCCTTTGCGTCGAATCAATTCTGTACCCGTAACAATGTTTCCCCATTGATCAGAACCTCCTAACTGGATAACACAATCCTTATGTTTATTCAAATAGTAAAAATCATACCCTTGAACTAATTGGTAAGAAAACTCAGTAAAAGACATCCCTGTTTCTAATCGAGACTTTACAGAATCCTTTGCCATCATATAATTCACAGAAAGGTGCTTTCCTACATCACGAATGAATTCTAAAAATGACATATCCTTAAACCAATCATAATTATTTACCATTTCAGCAGAATTATCGCCACTATCAAAATCCAAAAACCTCTCTAATTGCTTCCGAACACATGCAACATTATGATTTAACGTATCACTATCTAGTAAATTACGTTCTTGAGATTTACCGGATGGATCTCCAACCATTCCAGTTGCTCCTCCTACTAGCGCATATGGTTTATGCCCTGCTCGTTGAAAATGCACTAAAATCATAATTTGCACAAGGCTTCCAACATGTAACGAATCCGCTGTGGGATCAAAACCGATATAACCTGCAGAAACTTTTTTGTTCAATGCTTCCTCTGTTCCAGGCATCATGTCGTGGATCATTCCTCTCCACGTTAATTCTTCGATAAAATTCTTAGGCATTTTCTTTTATTTTGTTGTTAATCGTTTGAATGACTCCTCCAACGATTCCTCTTCTTTTCGGAGCGTAAGCACCAATAATTTATTTTCTTGAGCAAATTTCGCTACTTCTTTTCTTAAATCAACATCTGTACTAGATTCAAGTAACCAACCTTTTTCCAAAGATTCTACTTTATTCACTCCATTAATGCTTCTTAATTGATTCTTTGACACACTTCCCTCTAACTCAACATAAACGGTCTGAACTGTAGCATCCATTTGTAAATCAGCAGCTTTATCATCGGCGACAATCTCTCCCTTACTAATTATCACCACTCGATCACAAATTGCTTCGACTTCCTGCATTATATGCGTAGAAAGTATGACTG
Organism: Crocinitomicaceae bacterium; assembly: GCA_022448165.1. Classification (GTDB taxonomy): domain Bacteria; phylum Bacteroidota; class Bacteroidia; order Flavobacteriales_D; family Crocinitomicaceae; genus UBA4466. Next base: position 2,294 of record JAKVAS010000070.1, read on the forward strand.
TCTTTTCTTTTCCAATCTTTCGAATCAACTCACGAATTTCAGCTAATTGGTTAGGGTCCAATCCTGAAGTTGGTTCATCTAGAATTAACACTTCTGGATCGTGAATAATTGCTTGAGCTAGCCCAACACGCTGCCGATATCCTTTTGACAAAGCTCCAATTCTTTTATTCTGCTCAACTTCAAGACCGACAGCTTTAATCATTTCTGTAACTCGATCTTTCAAATTCTTCACTTTGTATATCTTCCCAACGAATGTCAAATATTCTTTAACATACATATCTAGGTATAATGGGTTATGCTCAGGTAAATAACCAATCTTTCTCCGTGTATCTAGACTATCGACTGTAACAGACATTCCGCAAACACTAACATCTCCAGAGGAAGCAGGAATATATCCAGTAAGAATTTTCATTGTTGTCGATTTACCAGCTCCATTAGGACCTAAAAACCCAACAATCTCACCTTTTTTGACACTAAAGGTAATATCCTTCACCGCGGCTTGATCTCCGTAATATTTAACTAGATTTTTTACCTCAATTGACATGTTCTAAATTTTGGAAAAACGAAGTTAATGAATATTGTCGATAGTCGGTAAGACCATCAGTAAATAGACAATAGCATTTAGTCAACAGCTATAAGTTTATAGCCAATGGTTAAAAGCAAATTCTATTACTCAAAATAGTATCTTTGCTCTAATGTCTGTAAAAGGGAAAGTTTTAAAATCCACAGGAAAGTGGTACATCGTTGAACACGAGGATGGTTCGATAGTAAATTGTAGAATTCGTGGTCGCTTAAGATTAGAAGGGCTCCGTACCACTAACCCTATTTCGGTTGGTGATGTTGTACTCATGAGTGACGAAGAAGATGATGAAGGAAATCGTGTCATCGAAGATTTCTTACCGAGAAATAATTATATCGTTCGGAAGTCAACCAATCTTTCTAAACAAAAGCAAATGTTGGCGGTAAATATCGATCGAGCTTATTTATTGATTACGATTCACTCTCCAGAGACACACCTTGCGTTTATTGATCGCTTCTTAGTATCTGCAGAAGCCTTTCGGATTCCAACGACCCTGCTATTCAATAAGATTGACCTATACAACGAAGATGAACTGGAGTATATCGATGCACTTTGTTACATGTATGAACAAATAGGATATCCTTGTGTTAAGATATCAGCTAGAGACAAAGAAAGTCTTTCATTTCTTCGTGAAGAGATCAATGGAAATCAGGTTATGATCTCTGGACATAGCGGCGTTGGAAAAAGTACACTTGTAAACGCTCTGGATGAATCCTTAGCAATTAAAACTGGATCAATTTCTGATGCCCATCAACAAGGTAAACATACTACAACTTTTGCTGAGATGCATAAATTAGCTTCAGGAGGTTACATCGTTGATACACCGGGAATCCGAGCTTTTGGAATCGTCGACTTAGAAAAAGATGTAATGTCTCATTATTTCCCGGAGATGCGTGCATTAATGCATGAATGTAAGTTCAACAATTGCAAACACATCAACGAGCCAAAGTGTGCGATCAAAAAAGCATTAGGTGAAGGAAAATTAGATGAAAGTAGATATTCTACCTATGTACAATTGATGGAAGAAGATCCAACTGAGAGTTATCGAAAAAATGATTTCACATGAGAATTGTAATTCAACGAACCCGAAGTGCTTCCGTTATGGTCAATGGGCAAACAAATGGAAAAATTGACAAGGGACTAGTTGTGCTATTAGGTATTGAAGCTACAGATGAAAAATCAGATGCAGATTGGCTAATAAAAAAAACTCTCAGCTTACGAATTTTTAGTGATTCTGAAGGAAAGATGAATCTTTCTCTACCAGAAGTTAACGGAAATATCTTAGTGATTAGTCAATTTACTTTACATGCCTCCACAAAAAAAGGAAATCGTCCGAGCTATATTAATGCGGCTCGACCAGAAATTGCCATACCTCTTTATAACTATTTCATTGAAGAACTCAAACGATCTTCAGGATTAGATATTCAAACAGGAATATTTGGTGCGGATATGCAAGTATCACTTATTAATGACGGTCCTGTTACCATTTTAATGGATTCAAAAAACAAAGAATAAATATGGAAATAAAGCAAGCACAAAAAATCGTTGATGATTGGATTAAAGAATTTGGAGTACGTTACTTCGACGAATTAACAAATACTGCAATGCTTATGGAAGAAGTCGGAGAGGTCGCTCGGATTATGGCACGTCGATATGGTGAACAATCCGAAAAAGAAAGTGATAAAAACAAAGACCTTGGAGATGAGATGGCAGATGTAATGTTCGTTTTAATATGTTTAGCGAATCAAACGGGTATCGACTTGGAAGATGCATTGCAAAAAAATTTAGAAAAGAAAACAAAAAGAGATTCTACACGTCACAAAGAGAATAAGAAGCTGCAATAGTAATCTAACAAAAACCATCACCTGAAGTAAGTAAAAACTCTCACCAATAACATATATATTACTACCATTTTTATACATTTGAATCAAAAAACTACCTCTACAAAACAACTCTCATGAAAAATAGAATTTTGGTTCTTTTTCTTCTTGTTATATGTTTAAATTCATTTGGTCAATTATTCACTAATCCAAGAGCCATTACATCAACATTAGAAGAACAGAGAGAACACTTAATTGCTAATCACGGCTTCTTAATAGGATACAATGCTGGAATCACCTTCGCTTTTGGTCAACACAACACCTCAGAAATACGATTCAACTTTTCGATCGGAGCCTCTAAAGGATTTGGATCTACCTTCCCCAATAGCGCACCTTTTTTAGGAACTTATCAAATACAATTAGAAGCCTTTAAAGGAGGTGTTGGAAGCTCTTTACTTGGTGGGGAAAGAGCGCACTTTATTTGGGAACTACGAAATATCCTTCAATTAAATATTGGGCACGTTGCTAATAATACAGTAAAAGGACGCCCTCTAACAAAACTTGTAGGAAGCTCTGAATATGCTATAAAAGATCCCTTTGATTATTCCTTTGGGATTGGAACAGTTTTCGTTAATGGACTTAATCATAAAAGAAATCAACAACTAGGTTATTTTACAGGAGGCGTACTTGAAATTGGATTTGGATATCTAAATGATGGACCTCCTTTTGGCTGGATGGGGCTTGGAGATACTTATGATCGCTGGTGGACAGGAGCAGGGTACCTTGGCGCCTATTTTCAAAATAATAATGGTTTCATAACAGATATTGCTCTTCAATATCAAAGATACACCGGCTGGCAACCCAACCTTTACGAAATGACCAATATGCTCGGATTGGATTATTTATCCTATAAAGACAAAACTGAACAATTTTTAAATCAAGGTTCTTGGACATGGACCTCTGGAATACTAAATAGCATACGAATCGATGTCAAAATTTACGAAGCAAAAAAATTCGACATTCAAAACCTTATTCATATCGGAAGAAACTTCACCTTTCACCCTAACGCCCTGAAAAAGAGAGTAACATTTGGTGGTGGCTTCTTATTAAATGGAATGCAAACGTTTAATTTCTAATTATGAAAAACCTCATTTACCTTTCCGCTGCACTAGTGCTTACATCTTGTTATGGATGGAAACGGGCTTTTACTCTACCGAAGAATAACACCACAGTTACTCAAATAGAAAGTATTAATATAAACCCTAGTGATTTCTTTTACGTCCGTCAAGCAGAGTATTGGGACACACTAAAGTCAAATTATAATACTTCAAATAAATCCTACACAACCGAAACATCGGCACGCTTATATAAAAGTATATGTGTAGACTCTACCTTACCGAGCTCTTATATTGTTGAGGAAAATTACTTATACTTAGAAAACTATAGCGACACATCTGTCAATAACGGTCGAATTATTCACTTTAAAACTTCTCCCTTTTGGGGAGATGGAAAAAATAGAAAGCGAAATAGCAAACAACGATCTATTAACGACAAGCAAATTCATTCGTCAGAGCTTCAAAAGTATTTTAGTAACAAAGACACTATTAACCTATCCACTTCAGTAATTACTGAGTTTGGATATTGGGAAAAAGACAAACATGGCACCTATCATCTACTATTAAAAAACGCTTTTGGATCATTTCATATTGAAGCGATTGATTTAACGCGAAAAGAACTAATCTATAAGAAGGTTACTCATCCAAATAAGGATAATAATATTCGAAACACCTCTGACAATAACATTACCATCGAGATAAAAGATGTGATGAATGTTCAACAAAATGATGGCCTAGTCTACTATCGAAACGTTGGGAATACATTGAAAGCGCAGCGTGCTATCACCACCACCTATTCTCGATTAAACAGTAAAACACATAAAAAGGAAGAAGTAAGTAGTTCAATCTCATCTATTCATTTAGGAGCAAAAAATAAGAATGGCAAAAGAAAAGTGTTGATTAACTATTTAAAAACAGATGATGGAACAATTCTTTACTCAAGAAAAAACCATCGAGTACATCATCTAGATCCCGAAGAAATTAAAACGTTCAGGAATAGCTATCGTCCCATAAGTAAAAATGAATTGAAACAAATAAAAAAATAACATGAAAATACTAACGATACTTCTATTAATTGGTCTTTCAAGTTGTATTCACATCAGGACTAAAATTCGAGCGGATAAAGACTTCAAAGGAATTAGCGAAAGATCCTTTCACAAGCACGCAGAAGACACAAAACTTTTTGACACTCAATACGGATTAATTATCCATGGAATCGGCCCCCAAAAAGATGATTACTCACATAAAATAATGAAGAATATCAGTAATCAAATGAATATCAATACTACCTTAAAGCGTACGTCATTGGTTACTGGACACAATAAAGTTAAACTCGAAAAAACTGAATACTCTAATCCTGAACTACATAAACGACTCGTTTTTTATTCAATCAAATGGAGTGATCTTACCGATTCCGCAAAAATGGTAATGATTCAAAATGAGACCCAACTAGAGGGAGCCTTTCATGGAATCAACAAACCCATTAAAAAAGGGTTGATGTACTGTCGCGTAAGCGATGCTTTTTATGGTCAAGACAAAAATTATTTAGGTCCAATTTTAGAAACAATCGATTGTGCGTACCTTGACATCCAAAAAGAAATTGGAGGAGCTAACCTAAATGAATTGAACCTAATTTCAGGGAGTTATGGCTCTCAAATTTTCATACGATACCTCTATGAAAAACAAAAAGTGTCTATTGAATCTGCTTATAATGAAATAGATACAACAACCCGATTATTTGAATCAGCACCTCTTACTCCTCTCTTAGCTCCTGCAGCTCCTGAATCAATAGAAGCTCTATTCTTTGATCATAAATTCAAAGAAACCACCCTCAATTTTTACATGCTTACGAATCAACTCGCTCTTATGGATGGACACTTAAAAGAATGGGGAGGCTGCGACCCTATACTTTCAAGAGAATTCAGAATTGGAGGAGTAAATGCTGTTGCTCTAAGGAATACTAATGACTTTCTTTGTTATTATCTCCCCAAAGAGACTCTCTCAAAATTCTTTCAATGTGAAGATGAAAACATAACTGTTACCAATTCCTTTTACTGGAATATCCCCCCCTTAAACAATCCCGGAAGCGCCCACACCTGTGTGTTCAAATTGAAAAAATTTGCCAAAATTGTTGTTTTCGGTTCAAAATCCAATCGAGTAAAAGTTTTAAAAAAAAGAAAATAACCCTTAATAACGACGATATTCAATCAATCCGTAATTCAAATAATCAAGCTTTTTATTTCAAACCACTTTATTTTTTTGTTGTTTGATGAAATCATCAGATTTTAAACGCAAAAAATACTGCAACGATTTAAAAACATGTAAGATGCTTGAATAGTTTAACTGCGCTTATCTTCTTTACCAGTTTACTTTTTCCCTTTTTTATTTTCTTTTTGCATTGATCCTAAAGCCCAGATTGCAAGTCCTGAAAATAAAATGATTTCCTTGAATTCCATTATCGGAGTCAAGAATACAATTTTTGATAATTTATTAATTAAGAACAATATTCCTCCAATAGCCAAAACTATAACCCCAATTGTTTCTAATTTATTCTGTTTTTTCATTTAGTTAAATGATTCAAAATGTTACTTTTCCAATATTCGATAACTAGGTTAATAACTCAACGACCTTCTTATCCACAGGAAACGTAACCTCATCTTGAGAGAGGTCAGAAATAGCTACCCAACGAAATTTCTCTCCCTCTTCTTTTAAAGGAACGTCATGATTGGACACTAAAATCGCTCTTGAATTTATTAAATCCACTTCATAATAGAAACTAATCAATTGATCCGTCTTGCGATATGCCGATTGTTGATAGAAATCGTTAACATAAAACAAATTCCCTATTTCAGAAGCAAGTCCTAACTCCTCTTGAATTTCGCGTTTAAGACATTCCTTGGTTCCTTCTCCAAACTCTAATCCTCCACCAGGGAATTTCGTAAATGGGATCCCTCCTCGACGTTCATCAGAAAGTAAAACATCTCCATTCTCATTGCGAATGATCGCATATACACGAAGATTAAATCTATTAGGAGTTTCAGACACAGTATTATTTTTCAAGAATCGATTTAATATTCGGCTTGAAATATAACTCCGATTTCATGATTTTTCCATCTTCACGGTAAATCGCCTTTCCATTTTCATCTAGTTTGGACATGTTAGAACGCTGAATTTCCTCGAAGACTTCAGTAATTTTATGCTGCATTCCATGTTTCAAAATCGTTCCACACAAGATATACAATTGATCTCCCAATGCATCAGCAACTTCCACCAAATCTCCATTTTTCGCTGCTTCTAAATATTCATCATTTTCCTCTCCCATAAGGCGGTGTCGCAATAGAATATCTTTCTCAGATAATGCGACTGTTGGCGCATGATTGTTCTCAATCCCAAATGCATCGTGGAACGTTTCAACTGCTCCAATTGTATCTTTTAATGTCATCTTATTGTGTTTGATACAAAGATGGGAAAAGGTGATAAATCTAGCAACAGTCTAAACAATATTCACAATAGATAGGCCTATTTTCTCGTTTCAAGAGAAAGAACTGGCATCACTCTTGCAAGGAAATGTATCAGTTGTACATTTTCAACGATAAACCAATTACTCAATGGTTAATATAGCTTATCGTTTGAATTAACATCAAAACTAGAGAATATGAAAAAGATAATTTTATTTGCCTTGTTATTTTCAGCATCTAACATGGTTTTCGGACAAAAGGCATTAAGAAACAAGCGATTTACTAAAGGTTTTAACGTCGGTTTCAATCATGCTAATTTCTTAATGGAAAGTAGTAATCCTTTAGAGACGATTAATAACGGAACAGGCTTTCGATTAGGTCTAATTTCCAATCTTGCAATTAGTAAACGATTTTCATTGGAACCACAAGCGGAACTATCTTTTAACTCAAGTCAATTAATCTATGGTGAAGAGCAAAGAACCATCAATCCTGTTGATTTAGAATTTATGATTCACGCCAAATTAAAACTCCGAAAAGGGGGACTTAGTCCATATCTCATTGCGGGCCCCAATGTTAAATTTCCTTTAGGTGATAAAAATAGTTTAGTTGTCCCAACACGCGAACATGTAGGGATTGACATGGGTATAGGATTAGACGTTCCATTCGGAAGACGTGTTCTAGTATCTCCAGAACTTCGTTACTCTTTTGGATTGACGAGCATTAATGAAAACTCAACCTACTCAGATATTAAATTTCACAATGTCGCCTTGATTTTAAATCTATCTGGTAGACCACGATTTTAGCTAAAAACTTAAAGCCCCATAGATTGAATTCTTAGGGGCTTTTTCATTATTTAGTCTCCCATCACACCCACAGGAGCTCCTTTTTTCATATATGTCATAACCACCCTAAAGCCAACATTCGGATGCCCTTCGTTAATTCCTTTGTGAAGATCTTCATTCAAAATTTTTATCTCTTCCGCAGTATTCATCCATCCTCCCCCGGCCGTTCCGTACTCTCCATCCTTTCTAGTGGTTAAATCAGATGAACTAACATTTGTTTCACACACTAATTCAGCAACATTTCCGCATGCGTTATACAATCCATCTTCTTCCTTCCAGTGAAAATCGGCCTTCACAAAAATACTCCCTGCTCCCATAAAACCAAGTGTAGTAATTGCATTTGGATCAACAACTCTAACTGAATCATGAACCTCGGGCAGTTTAAAGTTTGCAGCCGCAAAGAATCCGTATTTCCCCAATACTGAATCTCCTTTCCAAGGGTATGGTAAATGTTTTCCCTCTTTTGAAACAGCCTTTACCCATTCAACCCGATGTGGAAGACGTATATCATTCAAAAGCATCTTCATTTTCTTTTTATAATCCGATTTGTTTAATTCTAATGTTAGCCATTTACAATACATATTAACACCTTCGGGACTAACATTACAAACAGGATAAGCATCAAACTTTGGATCAGAAAAATACTCATTTTGCATCCCCCTCATTTCCTCACCAAATAACTCCGTCCATTTTTCTTGACTAGGTGCCGCTAATTTGAATTCAGCTTTTCTCCCTTGTATCAACAAATCGAACAAAAAAGTTCTGTATTCCAGATTACTAACTTCAGATCTCTGTATAATAAACGACTGTACAGATACAACTTTAGATTTGTACCTAAACGAGCCTGACGGGACATATTCATATACCTTATTATCATTTTTTGCCAACGCTTTCAACATCTTATTCTTTTGTTTTTTGGTGGCTAAAATCTCCTTTTTGTTGAGGGTAGGAAAAATAAATTTATCCGTATTTGCATTTAAATCTGTTCTTGGTTCTCTACGCGGCGTACATATCGGGATTTTGAATCCAACTGGAGTTGGAATTTTCTCCCAATTATCCGTTTCTTTTACCAATACACTTTTAGGCTCGGTAAGAGGGTCTTGGTGCTTCTTTTCTGATGTTTCCAAAATCTCTTTGGTATAAGTTGACTCGTCAATTACATCAATTTCTATCCTTTCAAACTCCTTTTCTACTTTCAGCTTTCCAGTTTCTTCGTATGTACCAATATAAATTACAACTGAAACCACTAATCCTATTATTCCTATCATTATCAATAACTTTTTAAATGTAAATCGCCTGTTTCTATTTGCTTCAACTACTAAATTTCGGCTAGATAAAAACAACTCTTTTGTCTCTTGAAATGAGGAACTTTGAGCTTGAGTTTTCACTTTATCGAAAACATCACTTAATCTTTTTTCATTATCCATAGCGTTCCTCCTTTCTTACTGCTGGTGATTCATAAGACATAATTTCAAGTAAACGAGCTCTTCCACGTTTCAATCGAAGTTTGATGGCCGACTCAGAAGAATTCTGGATCTCGGCAATTTCTCTGATTTTAAACCCTGAAATTTCGAATAAAATGATGCATTCTCTTTGTGTTTCGCTCAATTCATCCAGTGCCTTGTACAGAAAATAAACATCTGCATCTAATTCAGTGTTAGCATTTGCATCATTCAACTGTAGAATTTTATCCTCTTTCATCAAGGTTCGCTCCTTGCGTTTACGATGATGATTAGATAAAACACGAATGCTAATACCAAATAAAAATGACAAAAAAGCTTTCTTAGAACGAAGCGAATCAAATTGCTCAAATGCCACCAAAAGTGTCTCATTGATTAAATCACTAGAATCCATTCCATATACTTTCGCTCTGCAGAAGCGTTCGAACCTATCATGAATTGGTTCATAAAGTTCAAGGAATTGTTCCTGTTTAGATTTTTTCATTCGCGTATTAAATCAATGATTCGATCTGTAAGTAGAGTAAAACAAGAAAAAGTTACATTGATGACAAAAATATTTTCTTTTTCATTGAATGTTGGCAAACATAAAAACTTCATAATTATCACCACGGTAAAAAATTAACTACTAAACCGATTAAAGTGTTAAATATATAACACTAGAGCAACTATCAGAAAAAATAACCGTTTCTTCCCAAAACCAAAAATTAATATTATTTTAACCATTAAATCTCCATGTTTAAAACTACTCTCCTTGTATTGGCGACCCTCGTCTCCAATTCGCTCTCCGCACAGGGTAAAAGCACAAATGTGCAACCCGTAAAATTTGCAGTTTTCATTATTGATGGGTTCTCAACAAAAGAAGAAGCTCATTTAATTAATGATGAACTTAAAACATCTCCTGGCGTTCAAATGAGCCGCGTAGATGTTCCCTCTCAACGTTGTTACGTTATTTTTGATACCACAACTCCTTACAACGAAAGTTGGTTCTCAACAAAAATTTCTCAATTGGGAAGTTTCTCGGTTCATTGTTACTACGATGGAATTCATGGGGAAATAGACTTCATTCCTCTTACTCAAAATGATTGTCCAGAACTTAACTAGTAGCCATGATAAAGTATATAATCGGAATCTTACTTATCAGTTTTAAATTTGTCGGATTTACTCAAGTTACGGCAGGTGACTGTTCAGATGCTATTAATATATGTAGTGATGCAGGTTTTACCGTAGATCCAAACGGCTTTGGAAATGTAGATGAACTTGGTAACGGCTTTTCTACAGGAATTGTCAGTAATCCATCTACCAATCCCAATATCGTTGCTGCATTAGGCACTCCTAACTCAGGATGTTTGCTCTCTGGAGAGTTAAACAGTACTTGGATGTTAGTAAACATTGCTTCCAACGGAGCGTTAGAATTCTCTTTCGGAGCAGATGGAGGAAATAATTGCTATGATTGGATTATGTGGCAATATAGCCCTACTGCTTGTACAGACATTACAGGTGACTTATTACCTCCAGTAGCTTGTAACTGGAATGGGTTTTGTGAAAGCTTCACTGGAATGGCCGGTGGTCCCAACGGATCAGCGTTACCAACAGGTGGAGAATCATCTAACTTCGAAGACGCATTGAATGTTTTATGCGGTGAACAATACTTAATTTGTTTTTCTAACTATAGTTCAGCAGCAACAAACGTACCTCTAAATTTCTTTGGTACTGCCACTATCGATTGTGGTATATTTAATCCTATTAGTGTAAATGATACAACTATCTGTGAAGGCGTTTGTGTAACGCTTACAGCACAAGGAGGTACATCTTACACTTGGGATGCAAGCCCTGATTTATCAGCAACAACAGGAGCGGCCGTAGATGCATGCCCGAACGGAGCAGGAACTTTTGATTACTATGTAACAGGAGCAGGATTATGTGGCCCAGGAGTCGATACAGCAACAGTAACAGTTATACCTTTAGGAGATCCAACTATTACTGGACCTACAAATGTAAATCCTTCGTCTCCGCCCTTTGCGCTTAATGTCGGGACAGCAGGTGGAACATGGACATCTAATTGTGGAGCTTGTTTCAATTCAACCACCGGAATGTTTGACCCATCCGTTGCAGGCTTAGGCGTTTGGGAAGTATGTTATGAGCTGGGAGTTGTTCCATGTGATACAATGGACTGTATAGACATAGTGGTTGGGTGTATTGATCCAGATGTTGATCCAATTGCTGCAATTACTGAATGTGACACCTACACTTTACCAGGAATTACAGGAACCAACTTAACTGGAAATGAAGCATTTTTCACAGGGACGGGCGGAACTGGAACGCAATACAATCCTGGAGACGTAATTACATCGAGTATTAACCTTTTCATTTACGATGCACTTGTAGGTACAACTTGTTTTGACGAAGAGGCTGGATTCAACATTACGATTGTTAACTCTCCAAATGCTGGTGCTGATAACGACACAGTAATATGTGCAACAGCTGTTGCTTTTGATTTAAATACGCTTCTACTGGGTGCAGACCAAGGTGGAGTATGGGCAGAAACAACAGCGAGTGGACAATTCAATAACGCAACTGGTGTCTTTGACCCTAACGGCTTACCTGGAAATACATTTACATTTACGTAAACAGGTATATGTTCTGATACATGTGTTGATGATGTTGGCTCGTTCTATATT
>JAKVAS010000071.1 GCA_022448165.1 Crocinitomicaceae bacterium
AATTACAATTAATGCATGTTGTTCATTCTTCCCTGTTTGTTTTACTCGCCCCTTGTATAGAATAGAAGGCCATTCTACCATTGGTTTAGGACGTCGATTAACAATTGGCGTTACTACTGGATTTGTTGCCGTTAAAGGAATATTTTTCCTTCTTTTTACATCACCAAATGGATCTCGATAATCGAACTTCAAATCGAAAGTGTCACGCTGCACAGCCTGAAACGTTTTGCGCACCTGATTCGGTTTAACCACAGCAAAGTCAGTTCCCGTTACATTGGATTTTATTCGAAAAAAAACCTTGTACCAGATAAGTCCAACAATCGGTATCAACACATATATTAACGCCTTATTTTTCATTGAATGGTTAACGTATGGACATTTGAATAATTTGACTGGTTCGCAGCATCATCATTATTTATGACCCGCCAATAATATGTCCCAATAGTTGTTAGATCAATATCTAATGTTGAGCCAATCACTGTTCCTCCATTCACAATATTCCCAAATGCTGGATCCGTAGAGACTTCTAATGTTGAGGTGATGGGAGATTGAACAGCACCTTGATCCACTCCATTATTCCATGAAAAACTAATAGTTCCATTAAACTCAATTGCATTATTTAAAGGTAAAGAAGCTATTGGATCATTTGGAACAATGGTATCAATATACAAGGTGTTAATTGTGTAATTTGTTTCTCCCCCGGGATAATAAGCTTTAACTCCCCAAAAATAGGTGCCTTCCAACAACGCACTTGGTTCAATATAAGATAATGTGGAAAGCCCTGTTGCCGTATTAATCACAGTTCCTGTGGCAAAATCAACTCCCTCCCGAATAGAAAATTCATAGCTCGTTGCACCCGTAAAGGCATTCCAAGAAAATTGGTTCTGAAACGTTACATTATCATAATGACCATCAACTGGGGAGGTCAATACAACATTACCACTTCCTGCACTAGAAGCAACACCTACCCAAAACTTCATTGGGGCAAGTGTTTTTGATTCATACCCCCCATTTTGAGCCGTTAATTGCAACTCATATTCATTCGAATCAAGCGTGAAATAAAAATCTGTCCCTGTAATCACACTATCCAAAACGAATTGATTGATCGCTGAAAAACTTGGTGAAACCACTTGCAGATGATATTTAGATGCACCTTCCATTTCTTCCCATTTAAAATGTACAGGGTTTAACTGAACAGTATCATTAACGGTAGGAAGAATCAGCACTGGTGTTTCTGCTGTTATATCTTTTGCAACTATCTTCTCACACCCCCAAAAAAGGACCGAGAAAAAGGCAAGAACAAGTAACTGTTTCATCGTAAATAGTTTTGAATTAATAATGTTGTATACAAATCCTTCTCTTCTTCAGAATTGTACTTTTTATATTCAAAAGTTGTATTCAAGATTTTAGCCAATTTAAAATCTCTCTCCAACTTATAGATAAAATCTAGTGTATTTAAATAGTCTCCTTTTAAGACTATTCGATGCGTATTAATTGAAAAATCAGGATGTTTATAGTTCAATACCTCACTAATCTCATGCACTGTTAGTTCATCCGTATTCAGTGCAAAGAAATTCAAAAAACCTTGTTGCACTTTTTCAATTGTATTATTCTCTTCTCCGAGCATCAAGTTCAATTTGGCTAACTGCTCTTGCTTCATCCGAATATCTTGACCTGCGGATTCTGCCACAATCAATTTATCTTCCAGCTCTTGTTTGTATTCGCTAGTTTCAATCGAAACACTAAAGGCTCTTTTATAGGAAACTGCTATTAATAATACGGAAAGAATTGCTAACGCATAGTTTTTTTGTTTGTAGCTATATTTATCAAAAAACTCCATTACTCCAAGGTCATTATTAGTTCAAACTCCGCCATATCTTCACCATCCTTCAAGTAATTCAATAACTCAACTCTTTCTACCCAATCGAATCGATTCATTGCTTCTATCCAATCATCCAACACCACATTTCCCCTTGTTATGCCTTCAATTCTAATCTGGTTTTGACTAACTTCTATCTTCCGTTTATTCTTTAACTTTCCAGCTATCGGGAATACGATCATCTCAGAAAGATGAATACTCTTAGGGACACTTTTCCCTATCTCGTTCATATAAAACGAAAGAAAGTTATCTGAAGTCACCCCAGCACTCATTACCAGTTGCTCTTTTCTCTGTTTCTCTTGATTCAAACGATCCAACATCGCTAAATTCTCATTGTGAATTGACAAGTCTTCCTCTAGTTGAGCAACCCGTTGGTTCAAATGATTTTGATAAAAATAATTAACGATTAAGCTGAGTAAAATCGCACTTATAACAGAAATTCCATAAAATTTAAATTGACTGAATTGACTATAGTTCTCCTTGCCTTGCTCACAATATGTATCTCCTTCCGTAAAATACTCTGCTACTGGAATATTGATATGTCGCATCAAAGCAAGAGCAAGTAACTCTTCCTGTTTCCAATACTGGTTTCGCCAGGAAGTTTTTTCAGAAGGTTGCTCCGCTCTGCTAAAACGATTAATACAATTCTCTTTTCTAGCCATGCTAAAATCAAACGCAATCTGTTCATCATCCAATAGCGTTAATAACAATGGCTTTCCACAGCTCAATTCATACAAATGCCAGTTGTTTTCAGAGAAAGCATCAAGTACTTTCTGAATCAATGATCTCCTGCAAAAAGAAACCGCCATTTTTTTTCCATCATCATATGACGAAAACATAAATTCATCTACATTCCCGTTAATAATTAATTGATCCTTGTATCCTTCATGGCTTTCGATCAATCTCGATAGAATACCATTTCCAATTACATGCAAAGCATATGCTTTGGATGAACCAAAATGATTTACCAGCTCCTCAATATCATCAAATCGCTGTAAGTTCGGCTGTTCTTCCAAATTAGAAGTAGAAACTTTTCCAGCATGATATACATGACCCTTTGAATCAATTTTCACAATGATCGTCACAAGCGATCTAGGCTTCCATATGTTTTTATACCACTCCACTAATACGTTACCACTGGGCGAATTAAAATATGTAATTTTGATTTATCTCGGATCTTCTTTCTACTACTAAAGAACCATTTAATCACTGGTATTCGTGATAAAAAAGGAACTCCTTCACCCGCATCATTTCGCTCCTTTTCTTCCAAACCACCTAATAGGATCAGCTCACCATTTTTCACACGAACTACAGATTCAAATGTTCTTGTTGTCACACCAGGGGGAGCTGTAGGGTCTTCACGATCAATAAATCCATCTTGTTCCACAGAAATTGTTAAGGTCACATGTTCATCAGCACTCACAAATGGTTTAATCTTTACCGAAAGATTTGCATCTAGTGGTTTCCATTGTCTTGATTGCAAGATTCCCTGATTCACGGCCGAAGTTTGAACATTTACCTGTTGTTCTTGATAGTACGTTGTCTCACCTATTGAGATTGTAGCTTCATGTCCATTTAATGTCGAAATCTTAGGTGTACTTTCTATATCAACAACATTATTACTCTCCAACGCTTTTAAGGATACATAAAAATTCTCCGTTACCTGTCCAAGATTAACCAATCCAAATCCAGAAATAGCATTTAAAATCGCATTGATTGATTGCGATCCTAACTCAGCATTAAACGTTGGAAAAATATCTCCCGTGTTGAAGTTGGCGTATCTTTAATCCCAGCTTTCATCCCTGTTTCAAATGTTGATCCTTTTGATGAGAATAATAACATTACATCAATTTGAACCATTGGCACTACGACATCAATCGTAGAAATAAACCTTGCTAATTCTTCAATTTTTCGTTGCCCTCCTGTCACTATCAACCCATTCAATTCATTGAACTCTTTAACCTCAAGATCAACTAACATATCTTTTGGAATAGCATCTTTCACTGATTCTATCGTTCTATTCTCAAGACGTATCATTTCAGTCTTTCGAATTCCATCCATTTTATTCTCTCCAATGATATAAACACCATTTTCCTCTTTCGCACTAAACGCTGTTCCACTAAAAACGATAGAAAGCAGTTCATCAAAACGAATATCTTTTAAATCCAAATTTGTCTTTCCTTTAATATCAGAATAAACAACATAATGGACTCCCGTTTCTTCAGCCGCAGCCTGAATTAATTCTTTTAACTCGACATTTCTTGCAAACACATCAATCGTTCCAACCGGGTTTTTAGTTAGTACAAAATCTCCATTTTTTGAATTTGGTCTATAAGACGATCCTCTTTTATTATTTGAGCTTGAAGCTGTTGATTCAGCCTCCCCTTTTCCAACGGAGTAATAGTCATCAATTGGTATCAACTCCAATTCATTGGATTTTGCGAACATCTCCAGAACTTTTTCATCAGGTCGATTCAAAAAATATGCATTTACTTTTTGATCTCGTATAGTTGGATCTAACACGAAATTCTTTCCTGTAATCTTTGTTAGTTCCTCCATGACTTTCCACAAAGTATCTCCTTTCAAATTCATGGATAAGAACTTGTTCGCTGGATTATATTTAATATCTATTTTCTTTGGAGCAGCTACTATTTTCTTTACTGGGGTTGCTTCTCGTTTACGAATGGAAATAATACTGCCAATAAAGTCATACTCCAACTCAAAGTTCAAGTACAAAAACACCAACATATCCTTTACTTGAGCATCATAGAAATTATATGAAATGAGCTGTTTTAATGACGGTTCGACGCTTACATTTAAGTTATTTTCCAACGCCACAGAATTAACTAACTCAGAAAGCTGCAAACTACTAACATTTAGTTGCAATTTATTATCCAAACCTGGATGGTCAATCGCAATACTATCCAACGTAGAACGCAAGGTAGTTTCGGAGTATTTCTGAGCCATAGAACTACTGACAAACATCAGAAACAACACTCCACAAATTATTTTTTTCATTCTCATTAATATCCTGATAAGAGTGGATAAACCTCTTCCAAAGAAGTTACCCCACTCGTTAATACTTCATATGCTCTTATTGCGAGACTTTTAATTCCTCTTTTCTCAATTATTTCGTCCACATTGTATTCATTCCCTTTTATTGCCAACGATAATTCATGATCAATAGGAAGTACTTCATATAATGCTAAACGACCTTTATACCCCGTATAATGACACTGATCACATCCAACAGCAATGTGATGTTCTCTTGGAATTTCAAAGAAACTAACATCTAACGGCCAATCATCCGAATTTAATGGAGCAATCGTTTTGCATGAATTACATAAACGACGAACCAATCGTTGTGCTACGGAAGTGTTTACGGTATTTGCCAATAAAAAAGGAGGAACTCCCATATCAATTAAACGAGAAATTGTTCCCCATGCAGAGTTTGTATGAATTGTAGATAAAACTAAATGCCCCGTAAGAGCTGCACGAATCGCCATCTGCGCTGTTTCTCCATCTCGAATCTCCCCAAGCATAATGACGTCAGGGTCTTGACGAAGAAAAGAACGTAACGCACTTGCGAAGGTAAGTCCGATCGATTCTTTCAATTGTACCTGATTAATTCCTTCCAAAGTATATTCAACAGGGTCTTCTACCGTTACAATATTACGTTTCTCTTCATTCAGTAACTTCAGCGTTGCATAAAGTGTTGTTGTTTTACCAGACCCCGTAGGTCCACTAATCAAAATAATTCCATTGGGCTTTCGTATACCTTCTAAATAATTTCGCTTTTCTTGTTCCGAAAAGCCTACTTTTTCCAAATTAATCGAAGAGGCATCATGTCCTAAAATACGCATCACTATTTTTTCTCCATGAAGCGTTGGTAAAATAGATACACGAATATCGAAATCTTCATACTCTATACGTCCATCTTGCGGTAATCGTTTTTCGGAAATATCTAGATTCGAGCGAATTTTGATCTTATTGACCAACTCAGCATAATCTTCTAACGCGACGACAAAACGTTGAATAAGATTTCCATCAATACGGATTCGAATTCGAGCCTTTTCCCCATACACTTCGATATGAATATCACTACTTCCTAATTTATTTGCTTCTTGAATTAAGCGATCTACAAAGTCTGTTTTTGAATCAAACGAAATGCGTTCATCTTCATTCGTAGTGTTTCGATAATAACGTCCTAAACTGCGCTGTATTTGTTCTTTTGGACATTTCAAAAGTTCAATTGACATTCCAAGTAGAGCCTCAAGTTCTTCACTCGCCATTTGCGTATCCGTAGACTCATCAATATAGAATACGGCCAAATCCTCTGACTGCTCTTTTGGTAAAATGCGATAATGCCATGCTAAATCCGAACGGATCAACTGCTGCGCCTCTACTGATATTTCAATCCTATCCATCATCCGTTGATTGTTAAGAATTGTAAAAGTGTTTTTTCAAGAAAAATATATCCGATTCCAAATGCCGCCATATATCCGGCATAAGGGATACTTTTCTGTACCTTAATTATAGAGGCCAAAACATGCATAATGAGTGCAACACATGTTCCAATTGTAAAGAACAACATGAAAGATTGAAAACTGAACAACGGCGTCACCGCAATTAAAAAGAGAATGTCTCCCCAAGCAAAATAACCATCTGTTGGAAAAGTTAATCTCCCCTTCTTTATAGATAGGTATATAGTTAGTGCTCCCAACATGAAAGTTATGTACATCAAATTATACAGGATCTGCTCAACACTAATATACGTTTTAGCCATATATATGGATGCTGCCAAAAGTCCAGGGAAAATTATCCAGTGAATCCCTCTCGATTTAACATCTTGATAAAAACACACAATTAACAATGCTATAATAAAAAAGTACTCCACTAGTCTTTTTGAATTTCTTTTAAGGTTCCCTCTTGATCAATTTCCCATATGTTATATGTCCCATTTCCATTAAAATCCTGAACAGCCTTTGCTTGGACTTTATAACCCGTTGGATTCGCCTCTAGAATGCTTATTTCATAATTAGCAGTCCCACCCTGTAAAACTGTTTTGTGGGGAATGTAATCAATTTCACCTAAGTCTCCAGAATACTTTGAATACTGTAAAAAGTATCCATATTGAAGACTGTTTACAAACTTCAATTCTTGTTTTGCTTCTAAACTTTTAGTTCTTGCTGCAACCCCGGCATTGTTTGGAACCACTAACATGATCAAAATTCCCATAATGGCTAACACAATCAAAATTTCCGCCAAGGAAAACGCATCAATGAATTGTTCTCTTCTGCTGTCTTCCGAAGAATTATACTCTTTATTTTCTCTGTTAAACATCATTTTATTACGTTACTAAGGTTAAACATCGGCATATACATAGCTACCATGATTACTCCTACAACCAAACCAATAACAACGATGATTAGTGGTTCGATTATTGTTCCAATTAATTTTGTGCGGAATTCAATATCTTCCTGATATTGTTGTGACAATCTTTCAAAGGTTTTATCTAGTTGGTTAATTTCTTCAGCAATTTTTGTCAAGGAAACCAATCGCTGATCAAAAATAGCAAATTTTGCCAAGCCTTGATGCAAAGACTCCCCTTTAACAATCTCACTTTTAATTTCTTTTATTGCATTCTCAATCGGATAGAACCCTATCATTTCTTCTACTAGCGTTAATGCGTTCACTAGAGGTGTTTTTGCTCCCAAAAGTAATGATAGACTTTGACACATTCGAGCGAGATACACTTTTTGGATCAATTTCCCAAAAATGGGGGTTCTCATCGCGATTGCCGATGTTATTTTTCTAAACCCATCCTCTTTCCGCTGCGTGTACCCATAGATTGAAATCCCAACCAGCAGAAGAAAAAAGTATAATAAAAACGTTGAGAAATGATTCGATAGCCCAATAATCTTCTTCGTAAGATATGGTAACTCTTGCCCAAATTGTTTAAACACATCCTCAAACATTGGTACAACGCTATTTAGCATAAAATACAACACTCCGATTGTAATTAAAATCACAAATGATGGATAGGTAAATACACTCACCAATTGTCGCCTTAACTTCACTTTATTGGTGAAATAGTTGGCTAAATGATATAAGATAATTTGTAGCCGTCCAGTTTCTTCACCAATTCGAACACTTTGATATTCATATGCCGTAAAATGCCCCGTTTTTTCTAACGATTCTGCCAGTGATCTCCCCCCAACCAAATCAGTTAATATTTGTTCTAAAACAGCGAATAATTTTTTATTCTGTTGCTCTTCTATAAGAATAGAAAGTGCGCGTTGAATGTCTATTCCACTTTCCAAAAGGGAATTAAACTCGTTGTAAAAACTCTCTTTGGACTTATCCGAAAAGGTTTTTTTTAGAGAGATTTCTCGTTGCAATATGTTTTTCTTCTCCTCACTCATTCAAGTTCTCAAAATAAGCATTGATTTGATTCTTTTTATCTGGTTTAAAATAATAGTCCAGCGTCATAATTTCTCCCTTCCAAAGAAAATCAAAAACGATTCGTTGTGTTTCTTTTTCCTCTTCTAACCTAATTTCATTTAGCGCAATTTTAGTCATATTCCAATGATTGCTCTGAAATCGTTCAAGTTGTTGCTGTTCCTCTCTATATTTGATTATTCTATCATCAATAAAAAGCGAAAGTTCTCTATTTTCAAATTGAACAGAGTCCATTTCATATAACTCTGTCCATAAATTAGATCTCACGACAAATAAATTATTCAATTCGCCATGAATCTCCGATGAGATTTTTAATTGTTCACTAAATCGATTGAACGTCATTGACACTATCGTAATAAGAATGCCCATTATTGCAACCACAATTGTGACTTCCAAAATTGTAAATGCGCTAATATGTCCCTGTCGGTTCCTCATTCTTTCAACCAATCTTGATCCCACAAAACCTTATCATCACTTCCCTTAAACCTCATCGTTTCAATAGAATCATTTTCCGTATCCAACACCTCTAATATTGTTTCATCAGGCCCTTTAACTTCTATTTCTTGCTTATACAATTTTTCCCATAACTCGGATTGAATTTCAGTTTGCTTCTTTACATCTTGAAAGTTTATCGTTACTCGTGTAGAGCGAATAAAAACCAACGACGCGATACCAATGCATAAAGCAATAATTGAAACCGCAATTACTGCCTCTGCTAGACTAGATGCTTGTATTTTCTTTTTTAGAAGCATGAAAGTATGACAGATTTTGTTGTTTTTTCATCCTTTAACCAATTTGGTTCAATAAATCCTTTTGGAAGTTCTTTATTAGTGATGATTGCATCTAGAAGATGATTACTATAATTTCCACCTCCTGATCGAAGTACAAACTTTGCGGCATATAAATGTCCGATGATTTTCCCTTTCAATTCAGTTTCCCCTTGATTGTATACCAATCCGCCAATAACCGCATCACGAAGTTCTAGTCGGATTGGTTTTCGGAAATCTGGCTGTAAAGAAAACAATAAAACTCCCCCAACAACTTTTGCTCCTTCCCTCAAGAAAATGCCATTTTTATGAGACGATTGATTTCTCTGGTTTTCATTGAGAATTAATGCTGACGGATATTTTAAGAATACACTTTTATCACATTGAATTCTTTTGTGCGCGATAACCTGAACAGTTCCTTTAAAGCCTTTTTCAAATCGAACATTTGGTGCTATCAAGATAACATTCTCCAATTGAGCATTTGTAGAAACTATAATGGAGTCAAATGAGTGTAGTACAATGTTTCCTTCAATTCTATTATTCAAATACAATGGTTCAATCTGACTAACGAGTCGTGTATCCTCTGAAAATGAAAAACTTGAATCTTTCTGAAAAAAATCAATTTTAACACTATTCATTAAGTAGTCTCCTATTCCCGAAGTTCTTAAACCCGCTTTCAAACTAGGAAGTGTTCTTTCGCTCTTTCGTTTCGTTCCGTACAATAGCTTGTCATTTTTATACGGTTTACCAGTTAAATAGCCACGCTCTAAACCACGTTCTGGGAGATATGCTACCCCTTCAATTTTAGTTTTACCACATAGCTTCAATGGCTGTCGTTGATCTGGAAAATATAATGTTGGATGCGTTGCATCAATTTCATCTCCAATCAATGCCGATTTCTTTAGCTGTTTTCTTTTGTGAAACGTTTCTGCCACCACCACTCGATATGCGCCCCAATTTTTCCGTGTGATCATAGTGCTGTCTCCTGAAGAATGAACCAACAACTGTCCCCCTGCTTCTTGATTTCTAGCACCATGTTGGATGCTCAAATAGTTATTTAGAAGCATGTGTTCCCTCAAAGCATAATTTATTTCAAGGCGTTTATTGGTACTTGAAATAAATAATACACCCGAAGTAACAAAACCAATCAATAGCATAAATGCAATTGCATAGCCCAAAGCTGATGAAGGGATTCTTCCTTTTTTCATCCTTTACACTACTCCCCTTTTGGTTCTTCTTTCTCTTTTTTCTTGAAGCGTTCTTTTAAGGTTTTCTTAGTTTCTTTCGGTTCCTCATCTTTTACAACTTTGTCTATCAACTTTCCCTTTTTATACCTGACTGAACTAATAAGCTTACCCTCTGCATAAGATGTCTGTTTACCATGCATTTTCCCTTCTTTAAATCTCTCTTCCTGTTGGACACGACCTTGCTCATCGTAAATCACTCTTTGTACAATCAGCCCCTTTTTTTCTATTGTTAGTGTATCACCCGATTCTATAAAAAACCCATTTCTCTTTGAGATATTCGTTTTTACAAGATTCCCCTGTTCATCAAACCATTTCTGCGTTTTTAAACGACCATTAAACCACTTTTCGCTTCTTTCTATTGTTCCATCTTCTCTCCAATACTTCCAATCTCCATGTTTTAGCCCTTTGGAAAAAATTCCTTTTTCACATAGTTGTTTGCTCACATAAAACGACTCAAATTTTCCATTTAATAAAATCCCAGAAGATTGTCCTTGAGTAAAGTGTACCCGTTGAGACATAAACCAATAATAAAACTTTTGTTG
Source organism: Crocinitomicaceae bacterium (assembly GCA_022448165.1). Taxonomy (GTDB): domain Bacteria; phylum Bacteroidota; class Bacteroidia; order Flavobacteriales_D; family Crocinitomicaceae; genus UBA4466. The sequence goes on from JAKVAS010000071.1 coordinate 10,898, forward strand.
ATCATAAAACCAAACACCATGTTTATCATCTTCCAATACTTGAAAGTTAAACTGTCGTCCATCCTGCTTTAGGGACCTCTTTAGATAAAATTCCTTTAACTCTTTTTGAGCAAAACAATTCGCTATACATAGGACAAAGGTTAAAACTAAATATCGTTTCATTCGGTTAAGTTCAGAAATGAGGAGTGAATTTAGTTAATTGTTATCATTTATCCGCCCTTGTGGCGTAGGTTTCTTCCTATTTGCCCTCACAGGTATTTAAATTTTAAACAGAATTAGATTAATTCCATGTTTTTTCACAATTCATTGTTTTAATTTAGCAAAAATTAAATACCGTTCTTAATTATGAAACAGCTTCTATATATTGTAATATTTCTATTATTAGGATCATCTCTTTTCGGACAATTAGAGACCAAGTATAAGTCAGATGCAAGCTCTCCTGCTTGGATACAATATATGTATCAAGACAATGTGAATTTATATGAGCTGCGCTCTTTATTTGACAATTACTATAAATCTCATGACTTTGTAAAAAGTCGCCATACACAATATTTTAAACGGTTAATGAAACACTATTCAACAAATGTTGATTCAGAAGGATTCATACTCCCCCCAGTAGAAAGTGATTTCATAACAACGCAAAAAAGTCCTACATCTCCTTGGCAAGAAGCTGGGCCTTGGGAATATGATCATGAACAAGCTATGACATTTGACGTTCAAAGCCCTGGGTCTGCACATGTCTATACTGTAGAACAATCTCCTTTGAATTCCTCATTAATTTATGCTGGAACAGCTACTGCAGGATTATGGAAATCCACTGATAAAGGATTAAACTGGACACTTGTAACAAAAGACTTAGATGTGAACAGTGTTTATTCCATTGCTCTCGATCCAGCTGATCAAAACACTGTTTATTTTGGAGAAGGGAATGGAAAAATTTGGAAGTCTTCTGATGCTGGAACAAATTGGACCATGACGGGAGACGCTTCTTTTCAATCACAAAACTCATTTGTTCGTGACTTACGATTTATTGGATCAAACACCTTGTTAGCAGCAACGGATGATGGGCTGTTTAGAAGTTCTGATGCTGGACTAAACTGGAATAATGTTCATCCTGGAGAACATATGGAAATTGAGTTAAAACCCGATGATTCTAATATTATTTATACAGTAAGACTATCTGGAAATAAGACCGAGTTCTACAAATCTACGGACAATGGGGCGACATGGACTATCAAAACAAATGGTTGGCCTTCTCCTCCCTCTGGAGATCAGCAGCGTAGATGTGAAATTTCCGTAAGTGCAGCAGACCCAAACTTAATTCATATCCTCGCCTCTGGTCAAGTTGGTGCAGACGGAGGATTATACGGAATTTACAAGAGTACTGATGCAGGTGAGAGCTTTACCTTTGAGTGTTGTGATGGGTCTCCTGGAGGAACAGCAACAGTTGCCAATCCAAACATTTTAGGATGGTCAGAAGACGGAACTGGAGAAGGCGGTCAATATTACTATGATTTAGCTATGGCAACTTCACCAACGGATCCTAACCGTGTCTTTGGTGCGGGAATTAATGTTTGGCGATCAATAAATGGCGGGACTTCTTGGTCAATAAACGGACATTGGGTATCATGGGTACAAGGAGGAAGCCTGAAACACAGATATAATCACGCAGATGTTCATGATATCAAATTCTTTGAAAATGGCTCAGATGTTGATATGTGGGTAGCTTCAGACGGAGGTCTTTTCTATTCTTCAAGCCAAGGAGATACACTCGAGCCGCGAATGCACGGAATTCATGGTACCGACTTTTGGGGCTTTGGAGCTGGATTTAAAGAGGGATATGTAATGGTAGGAGGAACATATCACAACGGAACACTCATTCGATATAATGATATCTACAAAGGTGGGCTAATCGATCCAACGCAAGGAGGGTGGCTTGGAGAACTTGGAGGAGACAACTACCGTGGATTTGTCAATTATGCTGACGCCAATATCGGTTATGCAGATAATGGGGCATTTAACTTTTCTCCTGTTCGAGAAGAGAGAATTTCTCAACGTGCATTTGATGGAAGTATGAATTGTAATACGTCATATGTTTCCGGCGAATACGGCACTTTCGGTTTTCTTCCAAATAACTACAATACATTCTATTCTCCCGTTGGCAATGAGCTCTATAAAACTGAAAACGGAGGTGTAAGTTTTGAACTTGTCAAATTTTTTGGGGGCGATAAAGTAATTCAAGTACTTGTTTCTTGGAGTGATCCGAATATTATTTACGTTACCCATAAAATCGGAAGTGATTTCTACATCAAAAGAAGTGAAGATGGAGGACAAACTTGGGAAATTCGAAACCCAACAAGTGCCGTAGCAAATGGCTATCACCTCCGTACGAAGTATATTGAAGTAGATGATAAAGATCCCAACAAACTTTGGTGTATCCTCATGGGAAGTCATACGGGTAATAAAGTGTTTAAATCCATTGATGGAGGAATCACATGGTCGAACATAACTACTACAGCAATTCAAAATGAAAACCTTCGCTCAATCAGTCATCATTATGGAACTGATGATGGAATTTACATAGGAACAACCAAGCGTGTTTTCTATAGAAATGCCTCTATGGGAGACTGGGCGCTTTTCAACAATAACTTACCTGCAAGCACTGCTTGTAATTTCCTTCAACCATACTATGGAGAAGGGAAGATACGTACTGCCTCTCAGCGAGGAGTATATGAATGTGACTTTTACGAAGATGCAGCACCAGTAGCAATGGCTTCGGCAAATCAAACAACGTTAAACTTAGCCTCTGACTGTACCTCAGATACCATTTATTTTGTAGATCACAGTACTGCTAGACATGCTTCGGCGTCATGGCAATGGTATTTTGAAGGAGGAAATCCTTCCGCCTCGACATTAGAAAATCCATCAGTAGTATATGATACACCTGGGAGTTACGATGTTAAATTGGTTGTTACAGATGCTTTTGGAGCAGATTCTGT
>JAKVAS010000072.1 GCA_022448165.1 Crocinitomicaceae bacterium
TCAGATTAGTAAAAACCACTGTGTGACAAAGCTCGATAGCTTTTGCTTATAAATTCTAAGCACATCTAAAACGACTTACCCCAATTCGAAGCAACTCTAAAAATCGGACTTGTTGTTTTACAGCAATTTGCACATTCCAAGCAGTCAATTTTTTCAAAAGCTCTTTCATGCTCTCTTTGAAATGATTGGTCAAGAGCATTTCCTTTCTTCCGTTTTAACTTTTTAAATAACACCTTAATTTCATCCTCAATTTTGGCTACTTCTTCTAGATCTTGGTTGTACTTCATAACAAATAATGTTAAGTCTATTCTCTGATTGAACTCCTTATTATATCTTTACCGCGAATTTAAGCTAAAGAATGGACAATTTTGATCTAATAGTTATTGGTGGTGGACCTGCTGGATATGCTGCAGCAATGCGCGGTATAGATTTCGGAAAGAAAGTCTGTCTCATTGAAAAAGAACGTGTTGGAGGCGCGGGTGTATACAATGGAGCACTCACTTCTAAAACGCTTTGGGAAATGTCAAATCGTATTTCTCATATGAATGAAATGCTTACATCAGGTGGAAGAAAGCCCTATGAAGTTACCTGGAAAGATGTAAGAAAAGTTCTTGATGAAGCTGTTTTTGAACGAAAATTTCAATATTCTTGTCACATAAAGCTACTTCAGACAGAAACAATGAATAAATTGCTTCATTATGAGCGGGGGCTTGGATCTCTGATTTCGAAAAATGAAGTGAAAATTATTCATGATGGAACTGAAAAAACTATTTATGGAGAAAATATAATCTTAGCTACTGGAAGTCGTCCACGAACACTTTCAGATATTCAAGTGGATGAAAAGAGTATTCTTACAAGTAATGGTATCGAATTAATTGACGAATTCCCAGAAAGCTTAGTAATTGTTGGAGCCGGTGTTATTGGTTGTGAATACGCTACGATTTTCTCGAATTTTGGAAAAACAAAAGTTTATCTTATTGATCGTCAAGATAGAATTCTTCCGTTTGAAGATAAAGACATTAGTAAAATGGTTGCTTCTAATCTAGAAAAAAATGGTGTTACAATTCACCAGAATTCTAATCTTGAGCGACTTGAGCACAAAGATGGAAAAGTCGAATATGAATTAAGTTATCCAGATGGAAGCAAAGAAGTAATTCAAGTAGAAAAAGCCTTACTTTCCATTGGTCGTGTTCCAAACATTGAAAAACTTTGTATTGAAAATGCCGGTGTACAAATGTCTAAGCGTGGACGCCATATTGGTGACAATGACACCCAAACAAATATTCCTAACATTTATGCCGCGGGAGATCTTTCTGGCCGTATCGCTTTAGTGAACATGGGAGAAATTGAGGCAAGACATGCTGTTGAAAAAGCTTTCTCAGACGACGTTGATAAATTATCATATGACAACGTATGTACGATTATGTTCTTAAATCCTGAAGTTGCAGCCGTTGGTATAAATGAGCAACAATGCATTGATGATAATATCCCTGTAAAAATCGTGAAGGTTGACTATTCTGTAATAGCGCGTGCAATTGCTATGCGAAAAACCCAAGGTTTTTTCAAAATCATTGTATCAAACGATGATGAAATGCGAATTTTGGGAATGCGTGTTGTCGGTGAACATGCTTCAACAGCCATCCAAGCAGTTGGATTACTTATAAAAATGAACGCACCGATTGAAGTTTTATCGGAGCTTGTTCATCCACACCCTTCCATTGTGGAAGGAATTCAGGAGTGTGTTCGTATGCTTCTAAATAAATCAATTTTTAAATCCTCCGTATTCAAGGACAAACTCGCCTGTTACTCATTAGTAAATGGTGTAAAAACTCCTTTGGAACGGCTTTAATCAAATAAATGACAATAGATAAGACAAATCCTTGGCACAAGGTAAAGGTTGGTGATGAAAACCCAAAAATCGTGAATGGAATTATTGAGATTCCTAAAAACACACGAGCGAAGTACGAATTGGATAAGGAATCTGGAATGTTGATGTTGGACCGTGTATTGTATTCTTCAATGTACTACCCTGCCAATTATGGGTTCATTCCTCAAACTTATTGTGACGACAAAGATCCATTAGACATTTTAGTTCTATCCCAGATTACAATAGTTCCAATGTGTATTGTGTCGGCAAAAGTGATTGGTGTTATGCGCATGTTAGACGGCGGAGAACATGATGACAAAATTATTGCCGTAGCCACAAATGATATGAGTGTGAATCATATCAATGACATTTCGGAACTTCCTGAGCATTTCTTCAAGGAAATTCAGAACTTTTTTGAAGATTACAAAAAACTGGAGAATAAATCTGTAGAGGTTGCAGATTTCCAGAATGCTGAAGTTGCTCGAGAAGTAGTTCGAAAAAGCATTGAGGATTACGGGAAATTCATTGCTTCTTAAACAGTAAAAATTGTTTATTATCAAATGAAAAGGTCGTCTAAATTAATTTAGACGACCTTTTCATTTAATTAAGATTATTTCTATCTCTCTATTGCTTTACTAATTTCACCTTTACTTCTTTGTTCTTATCTTGGACAAAAACATGATAGATTCCATTATCTAAATGTTCAATATCAATTGCCCCTTGATAGTTACCTCCTGCTGTTTCAATCACTGATTGATATACAATCTTTCCTAAAGCATCCACAATTCTAACACTTGCAATTCCATCAAACCCTCTCGCTGAGATCGTTACTAGATCCTCTGTTGGGTTAGGATACACCTCTAATGTATTTAAATTATTTAACTCATCATACGACAAAGGATAATCTATTGTAAAATTAAAATGAATATTATCTCCAAAATCAGAACCAAATGACTTGATTACTCCTGGTACTCCTTCCTCACGGAATCGTGTATAACCAACACCATCATTATTAGCCCACCATGAAATCCCATCATCATCTGTGTCATAAACATTGTATGAATAACAACCTAAACCTAAATGAATCGTATCCTGATAGAATGTACTAGGCGCCATATTAGAGCGTGACAGGACAACATTTCCTTGAGCATCTAATATTTCGTAGCTACTTTCCTGAGGAGCATTATTTGTCTTGAACTCAACGACCAAGTTTGCTGGCATTACCTCTGGAACTTCAAACGGAGAAGTATAAAGGTCGTTGTATTCGTATTCGTCTATCCCTCCATTTGGATCAACAATTTCAGCATAAAAAATGTTGCCTGAAGGCATCATAGAATTCCACAGTCCGGTTTGCGTAGGAAGCTCAATACGCTCTGTTTCCAGATTCCCTAAATTACCCGTCCACATAAAGTTTTTTGCATTTGACTCATCGTTTATCCAATAACGAATGCGCGCAGTCGTCAAGACCTCAGATCCATTATTACGAATAACTACAATCGGTTCATGACAAATAGAATTAAACCGCGCAAACTCAACTCGATTAGAAGGTTCTTGAACTTCAATTAATTCAGCGTCTAGTGTATGATTTGGCTCACCATATGTAACTAATTGATTACTCACTATGTAGTTAGAAGACCCTGAAGCCGTTATTATTCCATAATCAATATTAGCAGTATTTCCTGCTGTTACCAATGGAGTTATATCAAACTCCTGAACATCCGTTGCCATTCCCGGACACCATCCTGCACGATCATACACCCAAGTTCCCCCTTGCGGATATACTGGATTTTCACCACATTCTTTCCATGCTTCCCAAGCAAATTCATTTGATCCTCCATCAATATCAACAAAATGTTGGCGTGGGATAAACTCACCTTCTTGACCGTGACCAGTAACTGATGTTCTAATTTTAAATTTATCACCAGTAGCATTTAACGAAACATCCCTTGGGGCGAAATAATCATCTGCTACAATACCAGTATATCCTCTGGATTCGGTTCTCCAAATTGACTGAATGTCCAATACATCACGGGGAGCAGTTCCAACAATGAAATGGAATTTAATATCCATATCCTCCTGCCATTGTCCTCCGCGTTCCATCGTCATTCTTTTAGTTCCTTGAAGAATTGGTAAAAAATCCGTTACATCAAACGTCCATGTTTTTCCTTCAGGCCCTAGATTCAAATTAATTCCATAAGGTGTAACAAAAGAAATAATCTCAAACTTCATTGGCCAACGATTAAAATAATCTAAATCCAATGGAGTAATTGAACCATCCACACTAACAGGAATTGTAGACAATAAAACTCCAGTTTCAGCATTGTATACATTTTGATCAACAGCTTCCCAATAATAGTTAGTATCAATTGGATTCACTTGATCACTTTCCAAAGTTCCAGTATTAGATACGATGATATATTCAGAAACAGCATTTGGCGCCAACTGCACAGAATCCAAAACATAAACATCCGATATAGTTTGACTATATACACCTTGAAGAAGGCTAATATTTGGACGCTCTAACGTATTACTTAAGTTTTTAAAAATATCTCTTCCATCAAACAATAGAGAAGGAACATAGTTTATCAAATTTGCATTTACTCCCATAGAAGAACCATCAGTGGCTTGAGAAGTATTCTGATCATTAAAATTATATGAGAATAATAAACTCGAATATTGAGGGTGAGTTGCATCAATATCCTTATACATCCAACCTTGAATTTCAGCTTGTGTTAACCCAACATTCCACATTGCTACATCATCCAGATAACCATTAATCAATGGGTTTGTAACCAAACTACTTCCAATAATCAAATGTTCTCTATATATAGACGGAGGAATATTCATTAATCCATTAGCAACTACTTGTCCATTAACATAAACAACTCCATTCCCTGCATCATCTATTGTACAGGCAATATGTGTCCATTCATCTAATACCAACACATTATCCAAACCGATCTCTGAATTATCCACAATCAAATAAAGTCCATCAGAATCCGATTTAGATCGTAATGTTATGTTATCAGTGTTATTTGAGTTTGAAAAATCTAATATCCGAGACCAGCTACCAAAATCATCATATCGTATCCAAGTAGAAAAGGTAAACCCTGAAGAAAAATCATATGTAGTCCCTGGAGCTTTTAAATAAGCTGAAGTACCATCTAACTTAATGTATGAGTCAGATACTTGACTTGTTAACACACTATTTACTGGAGCAGTTTCGCCGGCAAATTCAATCGCTGATTGCGTACTTCCAGCAGTAAAGTTCAATTCAACAATAATATTTGATGTTCCATCCCAGTTAAAAGGTGCTGCAAACTGAAATTGTTCCGTACCAACTGCCGCCACATAATTATTAAAATAAACTTGCGTAAACCCATTCATTTCAGTAGCAGAAGCGTCCAATGCAGAAGCTGTAGTATTCTTTACACGAATTCGTAAAAACTGAACATCACTTGAGCCATTTGTTATATCTAAGCGCAAGCCAGTAAGATCTCCAGCAGTTAAACCAGAACCTTGTAATTCTGCAGCGGTTAGTAAATATTGGCTTTTTCCACTTTCATATTGCACAGACATCACATCGTCAAGGACTGCTACCCCTGCACCAAGAGTTCCAACTGTTTCAGATGTTGTACTATTAATTGCTACCTCCTGTAAGGTATGCTGAAAATAATCATATGTCGCTTGTAGCGTATAATCATATGTATTCCCAGTCCAACCAGAAATTGTAAAGTCAGGATGTTTACTAATTAAGGAATCCACACGAGATGAATCATGTAAGTATGTATTACAACTGTAGTCCCATTCTCCACAAGCAACATTATTTCCTCCAGTAGTATTTACACCAGCTCCTTTACAACGCATATTATAACTCATCAACACTTTTGAATAGGAAACGCCTGAATCACTTGGGAATTCAATCACACTATCACGAATTCCTGAGCCAAAATATGTTTGCGTATAATTAAATGTTGAAACTGTAATTGTATCACCAATTGATTGAGAAAAAGTACTATTTGAAAGTGCTCCGAAAAACAACAGCAATAGAATGTAAACTTTCATAACTTAAAATTATTAGACAATTAAAACTACCCACGAAAATATAGCCTTTTCATACTAATCGATACTCCCTTAAGAATGAAATAAAACATACCCTTTAATTCCTAACCTCAAAAAACATCTATTTTATAACGGGAAAAGGGACTGCTTTCGCAGTCCCTCATCTAATTAATGCTCTTTAGATCAAATCATATCAAAGACTACCAATAACGCATAAATCATTCCTGGCAGAAAGAATAATATTGTGAGAATAAGGCAAATCAATACTTTCTCCCAATCAATATTTGTATAAACCAACACTCCCAATGGTGGAATTAAAATTGCGAGAATTACTGCCAAAATAAACATCGAATCATCAGAACTACTATCATTTTCTTTTTGATTTTGTCTTTCTTTATTACGCTTAATTCTTTCAACAACAAGGTTATTCAATTCAACTTCTAATTCTTTTTCAGACACCAAACTGTTCTTCTCAACCAATTCATTATCTGAATCTTGCGAATAGTCGATAAATGAAGCCTCTGGAGACACAGTGATCAATGTTTCGTTTTTTGTCACAACAGTGCCACGAGAATCAGGTAAACTCAATTGATTTGAATTACTTACTCCACTTGTTGCAATATCCAATTTCGCAGTTACTAATTTTTCGGAATTTCTTTCAGAAATAATAATTCCACTTTTCGTTTCCTTCTCAACCGTTTTTGAAGAAGCAACATTAACCGACTTTCTATTTACAAAGAAGCCTTTATTATACTTTCGCTTCGAGATTAATTTATTACTTACAACATTATTTGAAGAACCACAAGATCCCAAAATCAAAGTTGTAATCATAAGTAAACTAAATACGCTTATTTTTTTCATTTTTCTTTTTTTATGAATTTATAGAGATAGGAAGCTACTTTCCTTTTAGATCCATTGCACGTAAAGTATTGATCATAAGAGAAGCAATAGTCATTGGTCCAACTCCTCCCGGTACAGGGGAAATATAAGAACATTTTTTTGAAACCTCATCAAATTTGACGTCCCCCTTCAATGCCCAACCTTTCACTTTAGAAGAATCTTCTACTCTAGTTGTTCCTACATCGACAACCACCGCTCCTTCTTTAATCATATCAGCAGTTACGAATTCAGGTCTTCCAATTGCCGCTATAACGATGTCAGCTTTAGAAACAATTTCTTTCAAATTTTTCGTTCTACTATGTGTTAACGTAACAGTACAGTTTCCTGGATTTGTATTTCTTCCAAGCATTATACTCAATGGAGTTCCAACAATATTACTTCTTCCAATGACAACGCACTCTTTTCCTTCCGTATCAATGTCATTTCTTTTTAACAATTCAACAATTCCGGCTGGTGTAGCAGGTAAAAAACCCGGTAGGTTTAATACCATGTTCCCAAGATTCATTGGATGAAATCCATCTACGTCTTTTCTAGGATCAATTGCTTGGGTAATTTTTAACTCATCAATATGCTTGGGCAATGGAAGCTGCACAATAAATCCATCAATGCTATTATCCTCGTTAAGACTTTTAACTTTATTCATAATAACCTCTTCCGAAACAGAATCATCATAACGAATAAGAGTACTTTCAAATCCAATTTCATCACATGCCTTTACTTTCGCATTCACATATGTCATTGATCCTCCATCGCTCCCAACTAGCACAGCGGCCAAGTGTGGGATCTTTTTTCCTTCCTTTTTTCTAAGATCAACAGCTTCTTTCAATTCTTTCTTAATTGACATGGCCGTTGCTTTACCGTCTAAGAGTTGCATATGGACTTTTTTTTGCAAAGATAAGGACTCATTTAAAATGAACTTCATTGAAACGAACAAAGATGCTAACAGATTTCTTCCTTATCTTTGATGAAAAACCAATACGAATGAAGAAATTAAACCTTTTGCTTTTCACTGTGCTTTACTTATCGACAGGGATTAAGGCTCAAAATATCCAAGGAACAGAAATAGGATTAGATGGATTCTTTTCCGCCTCAACAAATGGAGGGAATTTTTCTTTAGGTGCTAAGTACGGATTAAATTTTGCAGATAATTTTATTGGAGGGCCATCTGTAAGGTATCAACGTTCTTGGAACAAAAACGTTTTCACCAATCAACAATCTAGTTACAATGTTTACGGTGCTGGCGGTTTTATTCATGCCCGTTTTTTCGATGTTTTGTTTGCAGGTGCTGAATTAGAATTCCTAAAAACACCACTAGGAACATTTGGTACCTTGGGGCAAAAGTCATGGATTACCACTTGTTTCATCGGAGGAGGTTATTCTCAAGAATTTAACGAATCTTGGAGACTCAATGTTGGAATTATGTATGATGTCGTAAATAGTGTTAACAGTCCCTTTCGACAAGGATATTTCCTAAAGAAAGAAAACGGCGCATTAATTCCCGTCATTTATCGTATTGCCTTCTTTTTTCCTATTAGTTAATCGAAAAAGTTTCATCAAACATATTAACAAAAAAATCCCTTATGAATATCACAAGGGATTTTTTAATGTTTTGTATTTTTTAGTATTGAGCTCCTTGTGCTGGAGGCGGCGTATATAAAGATCCTTTCGGTCCGTAGTTTACCAACTCAATATAGAAACAAAGCGATTGCTTTCCTCCTTGCGCACCATAAGCAAGCTCCCAAGGAATCCAAGTTCTGTACTTTCCACCTTTCTTCATTTTAGGAAGTGCGTAAGACCAACCAGGGATTACTCCACCATCAAGACTTAACGCTGTAGGGTCTGTATTTCCTCGCATTCTCCCCATATCAATGCTACTTTGAATTGTATCTCCTTCAGAAGAAGTAAGAATATATTGGACTTCAACATCATCAGTAACACCTGGCATTCCACCTGTTCCCTCTTCAATTGTTTCCAAAATAATTCCATTTTCAAAAACTTCAACACCTGGACGCGCTGCTGCATCGGCCATCATTTTCTCTCCAGAAGATGTATTCAAGTCTGTAATAAAATCTTGAATCATTTGGCGTTTCTCTTGCTCAGCAATTAAAGTATCACGCTCTTCAAAAGAATATCTAAATCCAGCTTTCACCATTTCTAAATCAACCTTTTCAAGCCCATTCATACGTTGCATATCTGTGAAGAAAGCCAATGCAGTAGTTCTCCCCATACATTCAGATCCTTCTTTCAAATAGGTTGTATCAAAATCTTGACCATAAGGTCCGAACAGTTTTCTCAGTACATCATCACAATCGTCACAATTTGTTTCGTTCAAATTCTTTTCGAACCCTTCACAAATCATATTAATGTCTAACTTATCGAAACTTGGAATTTGTCCTTTTTTCATTGACTCAGCATTAATCGACCCAAGTGCATACCCGATACGATCAGCAAAATCTTCTAAAACAACTACTTCATCCTTTTCTGGCTCTTTTTCTCCACAAGCCGCAAGTAGCGCAACAAATGGAAGAACAAATAATAACTTTTTCATTATGCAATATCAATTAATTCAACATCAAAAATCAATGCCATGTATGGCTCAATTGGTCCACCTGGGTGTGGGTTTGCACCATATGCCAAATCTTCAGGAATATACAAACGATACTTTGATCCTTTCTTCATTAATTGTAGAGCTTCCGTCCAACCCTTGATTACTTGATTTACACCAAACGAAGCAGGTTGTCCTCTTTCAACAGAACTATCAAAAACAGTTCCATCAATCAATGTTCCGTGATAATGAACAGTTACATTACTTGTAGCTGAAGGAGCTTCTCCCTCACCTTCCGTAATTACTTCATACTGTAATCCTGAATCAGTTGTAGTAATTCCTTCTTTTGCACCATTTTCTGCTAAGAACGCAGCTGCTGCTTCTTTATTCGCACCAAACTTCTTCTCTCCTTCTTCCTTCAAAAATTTCTGGATGATCATGTCAGCTTCTTGTGGCGAGAATTTTGCTTCTCTCCCTTCAAACATGTCTTTAATGGCTTCACTTACGATATCTGGAGATACACCTCCAAGATTTTGTTGTTTTAAACTTCCCGCAAGGCTCATTCCAATACAGTAACTTACTGCTTTTAATTCGTCTGTCATTACTTTAGATTTTGGACAAAAATAAGGAAATATGAATGACCTTAGACGTAATATCTAAGAAGTTAGAAATCAAGCCCCTTTTTTATATCATTCCAAACATCGTCAATATGCTCCAAACCTATTGATAATCTGACCAAACCTTCACTAATTCCAACACTTTCTCTTTCCTCTGGCAATAACTTAGAATGCGTGGTTGAAGCTGGATGCGTCGCAATGCTTCTAACGTCACCAAGGTTCGCAGTTAATGAGATCATTTCCAACCCATCCAAAAATAATTTTCCTGCTTCAATACCTCCCTTCAATTCAAAAGTTACAATACCTCCACCTCTACTCATTTGCTTTTTCGCAATTTCATAATTAGGGTGAGACGGAAGAAATGGATATCGAACAAATTCAATTGCTGGATGAGCTTCTAATCGTTTTGCAATTTCAAATGCATTATTACAGTGTCTTTCCAGTCTAACATCCAATGTTTCTAATGATTTAGAAAGCACCCATGCATTAAAAGGACTAAGTGCAGGTCCACTATGACGCGCAAATCCTTTGATCTGATTAATGATTTGATGTGATGAAAGTATCGCGCCTCCAAGTGTTCTACCCTGACCATCAATGTATTTAGTTGCTGAATGGATTACAATATCCGCCCCCCACTTTAATGGTTGTTGAATAAGTGGAGTAGCAAAACAATTATCAATTACAAGTAATACATTGTGTTTTTTGCAGATCTTCGCTACAGCTTCAATATCAATTAATTCCAAGGCAGGATTACTTGGTGTTTCCAAATAAACAATTTTGGTCTCAGGAAGAATAGCATCTTCAAATTCAGAAGGATAATCCACATAAGTTGTAGTGATTCTCCATTTTGGCAGTATCTCTGTAAATAATTTATGTGTCGAACCAAATACTGAGCGAGAAGAAACAACATGATCTCCTTGAGAAAGAAGCCCCGCAAACGTCGAAAAAACCGCAGCCATTCCAGTAGCTGTTGCCCATCCAGACTCTGCTCCTTCCAACAAAGCAAGTTTATTAATAAACTCCTCAACATTTGGATTTGCATACCTAGAGTATATATGTCCCTCTGTTTCTTCCGCAAACTGACTTCTCATATCTTCTGCACCTTCAAAAACATAACTACTCGTTAAGTATAAAGGAACTGAATGCTCATTATTCTGAGATCTTTCGTATTGCGTTCTTATCGCAAGTGTTTCTGGTTTCATAATCCTAATATTTATTCTACCAATCCAACTCTTCGTTGATTGAGTATTTTATGATAATATTTTTATTTAATGACGCAGAGACTGAACAATACTTTTCCAATACTAGATCAACAGTCTTTTTTAACTTTACCTGATCAACATGGTCATCCACAAGAATGTTTAAATGAACCCATTCAAATATCGAAGGAGATGCTGCACTTCTCTTTCCTTTAATTTCAATTTCAAACTTCTCCGTTCGAACTCTCTGCTTTTTAAGAATGGCTAAAATGTCAATTGCTGCGCAACCTGCTATCGACCCGGCCAACATCTCCATTGGACGCAACCCTTTATTCTTTCCGCCAATTGTATCACTTGCATCCAAGTGGGTAACAACTCCCGTTTCGTTTTCCAATTGGAAAACGTAAGGTTCTTCAATTCTTTTAAACTCTAACTTCATGGAAATCTATTAAGAAAATGCTACGTGTTCAAACTCTTGGTAATTCCCATCTTTTGACTTTGACTCAAAATCTTCAGCCAGTCTTAATGGATCAGGAAGGACAACCAATGAAATTTGCTCTCTGTTATTAAAATCAATATTGCTAATGTCACTAAAATGAACCCACCCTGTTTGAAAACTATATTTATCACTCTGAAAAAGTTCATCCACTTTATAAAATGGGATCTCATTAATCGATTCAATGTAAGAAGATCCTACATATACACGAACAAAGAAATCTTCTGAATACGATAAATTACTATTCTCTATAGTCTTTCTGTATTCATATTTGTAATTGAATTTAAGAGCTGAAACATCTGACAGAACAGCACTTGCCGTTGGATAACTTCCTGCTCCCTTTCCTATAAACAATTGTTGGTCAGAAAATAGCCCTGCAACTACGACTGCATTAAATTCATTATCTACGCTGTATGCAAAATGCGACGACTCAACAAAATGGGGAGCAACAAATGCAACAACCTTATTTCCAACCTTCTCGGCGCGTGAAAAAAGTTTAATTCTGTATCCTTTTTCATTCGCATAAGCTACCTCTCTTTCAGAAATTTTTCGAATACCTGAATTCAATAGACTCGAAGGATTTACAGTTATTCCAAAAGCATGTTTTAATAATAAAACCAACTTGTATTTAGAATCAAATCCATCTACATCTAAAGTTGGATTAAGTTCAGCAAAACCAAGGTCTTGTGCGTCCTTCAATGCTTGTTCGTATCCTATTCCATCATTAGATTTTGTAAGAATATAGTTCGTTGTTCCATTCACTATGCCTTCCACAGAGGTTACAGAATCATTGTTGTAATATTCTTCAAGGTTTCGAATAATTGGAATGGATCCGGCAACTGCTCCTTCATATAAGAAAGAAACATTATTTCTCTTTGCTATCTCTAACAACTCATCCAAATATTCTGCAATCAACTTCTTATTTGCCGAAACAACATTTCTACCTGATTCCAATGCCTGCTTCACAATATCCAAGGCAGCATCACTATCATTTATCAACTCTATTACCGTATTAATTGACTCGTCTTCAAAAATGTCTTTGACATCAAAAGAAAAGCGTTCTTTCGGTAAAGATCTCTCCTTTTCACGATCTTTTACAACAATTGTTTTAATTGTGGCATCAATCAAATTTGATTGATTCAACACTTCGTATAATCCTGAACCTACACAGCCAAAACCTACCAATCCTATTGTTAATTCCTTACTCATATCGTTATTGCTTGTTTAAATGTTGTTTTTCTATTTTTATTAAAATTATTGAACAGAAAGTCAGAAATAAGTAATTCCAACTGATCGTACTCAATTAAAAATCCGTCATGCCCAAAATTTGACTCTATTTCAGCGTAATCTGCGTTTAAAATATTCTTTGCTAAAAACTTTTGTTCTTTCACTGGAAACAAGCCATCGGAACCAACTCCAATCACAAGAGTTCTAGCTTTTATTGAGTTTAATGCTGTCTCAATAGATTCCCGTCCGCGTCCAACATTGTGAGAATCCATCGCTTTAGACAAAGTGACATAGGTGTAAGCATCAAACCTACTTGCCAATTTTTGTCCTTGATAGTACTGATAGCTACTTGCTAAAAAATTAGTCTTGGTATAATTCCCTGGATTTGTTTGTGTTTCAACATATCCATCATATGAGCGATAGCTTAACATAGCTATTGATCTTGCAGTGATTAACCCCGCATGCCCTCCATTAATCTTTCCATTTCCAAATGTTGGGTCCGTAAAAATAGCTAACCGTTGACTTTCATTAAATGCAATTCCATAAGCCGAATGTCTCGCATTTGTCGCAATTAACACTAAATTTTCCGTTATCTCAGGCTTTAAAATACTCCACTCTAAAGCTTGTTGTCCTCCCATTGAAGACCCGATCAATGTATTAATTTTTTCAATTCCTAAAACCTGACGTAATTCTTCATGAACTCGTGCCATATCACGCGTGGTAACATCTGGAAACTTTTCTAATTGTGGCCTTCGATTAATGCCTGGCGTGGTTGGACCAGTAGTTCCATAACAAGAGCCCAAAGCATTTACACAAATGATAAAATGTTCATCTGGATTAAATATTTTTCCTTTTCCAAAAAGACCTTCCCACCATTCGAAGACATCACTATTCGCAGTGAGTGCATGACACACCCAAATGACATTATTCCGTTGAGGGTTTAATTTTCCATAAACATGAAAACCGATAGTCAGTTGCTCTATTGTTTCTCCACTTTCCAGTAAGAAAGCGTTTGATAAAGTTATCTTGTACATTGTGTTGTGTTAAAAAATTATTGATAGCCCTAAAAGGGTGTTGAAATTAAAATGACGCGATTGCTGAAATAT
>JAKVAS010000073.1:0-4345 GCA_022448165.1 Crocinitomicaceae bacterium
GTTTTGATCTGATCCACCACCTCTCACGAAAAAGCCAGCATTACCTTCTCCAGCAGTTTTTACTCCTGGTGTTAATTGAAGTGTTTTTACAATATCTTTTTCACCAAAAATAACAGGGATTGTTTCAATGTCTTTAGGGTCAAACTTGGTAACATTCATGTCAGAAGACGTAATGTTTTCGTTTTCCTTTATAGCTGAGACTTTTACTTCATCAATTTGCTGGACGTCTTTTGGAAGCGCTAATTCAACGTTAATACTTAAATCAGCATTTAACTCGATTATTTTCTCTTTTGTTTCAAAACCAGTTGATCGGTATTGTAATGTGTAAGTTCCAGCATCAAGAGTTAAGGAATAGAATCCATATGCGTTTGCTTTAGCTCCAACATTGCTTAGTTCTTTGACTCTTACTGTTGCTCCAAACAAATCTTCACCGTTGGTAGAATCTTTAATGGTTCCGCTGATGGTATATTTTTGTCCAAACCCGTAAAAAGAGGCAATTAGAAAGAAGAATACGATAGAGTGCTTCATATTTAATCGATGTTTTTATGTAAACAGGCTATATAGTTCTGTTTAAGGCAATTTATTTTTTTCAAAAATAAATTCTACAAAAAAATAAAAACATAGAAAAATGACTAACGGTAATAATTCTATGTGAGCAGAGGTTTAGATAGAATCTGAGACTACCTTATATGTTGGGTCTTCTTGTACATTAACTTCTATGAGTTTATCTGCGTTTGAAAGAAGTTCTTGACAGTCAGGGCTTAAGTGACGCAAGTGTATTGTTTTTCCTGCTTTCTGATAACGACTCGTTAATTGGTTTAATGCTTCAATTGCAGACATGTCTAAAACCTTGCTTTCAGAGAAGTCAATGATTACATCATCAGGATCATTTTGGACGTCAAATTTGTCGTTAAACACAGAAACGGAACCAAAGAATAATGGTCCAAAAATCTCATAATGTTTTGATCCGTTTTCATCAATGTATTTTCTAGCACGAATACGAATTGCATTTTCCCAAGCGAATTTTAGTGCTGAAATGATAACTCCTACTAATACAGCTAATGCAAGGTTATGTAAGAATACCGTTACAAGAGTAACCACAATCATTACGATTACATCTGTAATTGGCATTTTTCCAAATACTTTTAATGAAGCCCATTCGAAAGTTCCTATTGAAACCATGAACATGACACCAACAAGAGCCGCCATTGGTAATTGTTCAATTATTGGAGCTCCAAACATGATAAAAACTAATAATCCAATTGCCGCAACAATACCTGAAAGTCGAGCACGAGCACCAGAGGAAATATTAATTAAACTTTGTCCAATCATTGCGCAACCGCCCATTCCTAGAAAGAATCCACTAAATATATTTGCGGTTCCTTGAGCTACACATTCCTTATTTCCTTTACCTCTGGTTTGCGTTATTTCGTCAATAAGATTTAAGGTTAATAAGCTCTCAATAAGTCCAACACCAGCTACAATAAGAGCGTAAGGAAATATTGTCGTAAAAGTATCCCAAGTGAACGGAATATTTGGAATTCCTGGTATTGGGAAGCCTCCGGCCATACTTTCTCCATCCATTGTATCTACAACGGTTTTTGTGTCAATTCCAAATCCAATGATTATTCCTGAAACAACAATTATTGCTACGAGAGAAGAGGGAATTGCTTTCGTAATCTTTGGGAGTCCCCAAATGATAAACATT
This sequence comes from Crocinitomicaceae bacterium, assembly GCA_022448165.1. Lineage (GTDB taxonomy): Bacteria > Bacteroidota > Bacteroidia > Flavobacteriales_D > Crocinitomicaceae > UBA4466. The sequence continues at coordinate 1,709 of JAKVAS010000073.1, forward strand.
GTTAAGGCAACAAAACCGAGCATGGTTAACAAATCATTTGTTGCCATCCATTGATAATTACCATTAACGTCTTTTATTTGAAAGGAGGTCATTTGTGCCATAAAAATGACAATTGCAAGCCCGTTAACAAAACCAAACATAACTGAATGGGGAACTAAGCGTATAAACTTCCCTAATTTTAAAAGTCCCGCTGTAATTTGTAGTATTCCTGCTAGAATTACTGTAGCGAATATGTATTGTGTTATTTGATCAACTGAAATGTTAGGGTCGTTAGCTTTTAAAAGTGCTATCATTCCAACATATACAACGGCAATTGCCCCTGTGGCTCCTGAGATCATTCCTGGTCGACCTCCCAAAATAGAAGTAACTAAGCCAATAGAAAAGGCTGCATACAATCCTGTTAAAGGAGATAGGTCTGCAATTAAAGCAAATGCGATTGCTTCAGGAACAAGTGCTAAAGCTACTGTAAGCCCTGAAAGGATTTCGTTTTTATAGTTGACTTTTTGCTTAAGATCAAACAAATTTAGGATATGTTTCATGTTCCAGTTGTTAACTTTGAAGGGCGCAAAGCTACAATATTTGCTCGAATCTAATTGACTATTGAGTGAAGGAATATAATCAACAGGAGTTTGCGAACATACTTACTGGTTATTCTGTATGGGCAGGAGGGAGAAGTGTTGGAACTTTTGATGCGCGGTCGTGCAGAACGATACTTCCAGTAACACCAACATTTAAAGAGGAGTTTCCTGGTAGTTTAACCAAGAAATGACATTTTTCTTTCACAAATTCAGGAAGCCCTGTGTCTTCAGCCCCCAAAATGTAAATGGCTCGTTTGGGATGTTCGAAATCATGAAGCATTTCTGATCGATCGTCAATTTCAACACCGACAACTCTGCAATCATAAGGGATATTGGCTAAGAAATCTTCAAAGGTTTTGTAGTTGAATAATGGAATACGAGACCAAGCACGAACAACGTCAGATGATTGCTTCTTGTATTTACCATCGATCGTGAAAATGTAGGAGGCTCCCAGGATGTAAGCTGATCTCCAAAGAGTACCAACATTGTGATGGGTTTTTCCTCTAAATACACCAATTGCGCAATATCCACGTTTGTTTGTTGTCTTCATAACCGCAAATGTCGCTTTTTCAAATGAATTTTCCTTTTTTTTCGAAGTCAGAACAAAAAAGGATGTACTACTTGAACATTCTTCTTATTTCTATTTCATTTTTTTGTGTTTAAAATGACTTGAGATTTTAAATGAACAGTTTATTTTGAGTTGTTTTAACTTCATTTGGAGGTGTTTTTATATGTAGATCTATTAACTCATTAATTGTAGGTATAATTAAGATTCAATTTCAAGAAATTTGGATTCCTTCCTTTTTTGCTATGATCATCATGGTTATTTTTGAAGGAATTTATTTTTATGCTAATGGAGTAGTATTACTTTCTATATCTTAAGACTAAGTGAGTGAAAAATATGAGGGATGGACTATGATAAAGCATGAAGCAGATTTATTAAATCAATAATATGGAATTTATAGCACAAGAATTAGATGATTACGTTTGCGCACATTCAGAGAATGAGCCGGAACAATTGTATCGATTGAATCGTGATACCAACTTGAATGTTTTACGTCCTCGAATGCTCAGTGGTCATTTTCAAGGACGTGTATTGAGTATGTTGTCGCATATGATAAAGCCCAGGAGAATTTTGGAAATTGGTACATATACTGGATATTCAGCTCTTTGTTTAGCAGAGGGGATGACCGATGATGGTCATATCCTTACATTGGATAAGAATGAAGAGTTAGAGGAAATGGTAAGCAAGTATGTCGACGAATCTCCATATAAAGGTCGGATTGAGTGTCGGATTGGGGATGCAATGGTGATTATACCTGCTCTTGATGAAATGTATGATTTGGTTTTTATTGATGCGGATAAGGCTAACTATTTGAATTATTATAATTTGATTTTCGATAAAGTTCCAAGTGGTGGGTATATTTTACTTGACAATGTATTATGGTCTGGAAAGGTCCTTAAGGAAGTAGAGGAAGGTGATGTTGATACTGCTGCGCTTATTGAATTGAATAAAATAATTCATGAAGACGAACGTGTTCAAGAAGTTTTGTTACCAGTTCGTGATGGGCTAACAATTATCCGAAAAAAATAAGTGTGCTAGACATTATTTACGAAGATGATTTCTTAGTAGCTATCTACAAGCCTTGTGGATTGTTAGTTCATCGATCTAAAATTGCTTTAGATGCGGATGAGTTTGCTGTTCAAATTTTAAGAGATCAACTCAATCAATACGTGTATCCTGCGCATCGTTTGGATCGGAAGACTTCTGGTGTGTTGTTATTTTCAAAGGATGAGCATTCAAATCGGGAGATGCAAATGCAGTTTATGCAACAAGAGGTGAAAAAGACCTATTTGTCTATTGTAAGAGGATATACAGAAGATAAGGGTATAATTGATTATGCTTTGACTAAAGATGATGGAAAAATACAGGAGGCTGTGACTCATTATCGTACGCTCGAAAAAGTAGAGGTTGATGTTCCACTGGGGAAATTTTCGACTTCTCGTTATTCCTTGGTTGAAGTAATTCCCGAAACTGGGAGAATGCATCAGATACGAA
>JAKVAS010000073.1:4355-13596 GCA_022448165.1 Crocinitomicaceae bacterium
GACCGTCCTCATGGATGTAATAAACAGAACAAGCTGTTTTTGGAACGGTTTAACATGAAGAACATGATGTTACATGCAAATGAATTGAGATTTTCACATCCAATGACTAAAAAGGAAGTTAAAATTAAGTCAGCTCCTAAAAATGAATTTTCTAGAATGTTAAAGGAACTTGGATTTAAGATATTAATCCAGAAATAATCAATCCTCCCATAATAAATAGTAAAATTCCCACTAAACGCTGTACACTCGTAATTGTTGTCTTTTGGATTAATTGTTTCCCTATGTAGGTTCCTAAGAAGGCAAATACAATTCCTATAATTAAATAGGATCCTCCTTCTGTGATTGCAGCTCCGAGGTCATATGTCTTTTTTGTCCCAATATGAATTAGTCCAAGATAAACAGGAAGTCGTGCTAAATCAACTGTTAAGGAAACAGCATTTGATGTTCCAACAAACTGTTCTTTGTTTAATTCTGCTTTGGATAGAAACGCAGATCGAAATGCGCCTTGATGTCCAGAAATTCCACCGAAAAAACCACTTAAGATTCCTCCAAAAGGAAGGTGTTTCTTTTTAACATTCAGATCACTGTATTTTGGGTTTAAATCGAACCAAGCAAAAAAGATCATTAAACTACCTATGATAAGGTTTAGATAGGTAATTATGAATTGTGAATTCCCTATTGTGTATTGGTAAATTGGCGCAAAGTTCCCAACACGATCTAGGACAATTCCACCAATGAAGGCAAAGATCATTGCAGGAATTCCAAATGCAAATAATGTTAATCGGTGAATATGTTTACTAACTAAAATGAACTTGAAGACGTTGTTTGATAAATGAACAATGGCTGTAGCACCTATCGCTATAGGTAAATCAAAAAACAATGTAAAGACTGGAAGAAGTAACGTTCCTAATCCAAACCCAGAAAAGAAGGTTAGTCCAGCCCCAAATAAAACCGTAATCGCGATTATTATATAGTCCATAGAACAAAAAAAGCAAGAATAATGGGAAATTTCGTAATGCATACATTATATTTCCACAAAAAAGAAGCAAATGATAGACTTTCGTAGCGACACTGTAACTCGTCCTTCAAAGGAGATGATGGATGCTATGTTCTCTGCACCTGTTGGAGATGATGTATTTGAAGAAGACCCTACAATTAATGAACTGGAAAAATATGCGGCAAATTTGTTCGGAATGGAATCTGCTATTTATTGTTCTTCAGGGACACAGACAAATCAAATTGCGATTAATGTTTATGTTCAGCCAGGTGGAGAGGTGATTACCCATCAGGAAAGTCACATATACAAGTATGAAGGAGGTGGGATTGCAAAGAATTCAGGGGCATCTGTTCGATTGTTATCGGGGAATCGAGGACGTTTAACAGTTGATGGAATTTCTCAATGGATAAATCCGGATGATGTTCATTTACCAATAACCCAATTAGTTTCCTTGGAGGATACCTCAAATAGAGGGGGAGGTGCTATCTATGACTTTGAGGAAATTAAAAAGATCAAAGCTTTTTGTAATGCGAACGGTTTGCCTCTACATCTAGATGGTGCACGTTTGATGAATGCAATGATTGAAAACAAGGTTGATTTAAAAGAGTACGCATCTCAATTTGACTCGATTTCATTGTGTTTGTCGAAAGGTCTTGGGGCTCCAGTTGGATCGTTGCTTATTGGAAAAAAGGACTTTATTAAGAAAAGTCGTCGGGTTCGGAAGGTTTTTGGTGGCGGAATGCGTCAAGCAGGAATTATTGCAGCAGGTGGGTTGTATGCTTTGAAGAATAATGTTGATAGATTGGTAATTGATCATCAGCATGCAAAAGCACTAGAAGACCAGTTGATGAAATGTAATTGGGTAATAGAAGTTGTTCCTGTAGAAACAAATATTGTAGTCGCCATTCTGAATGATAAGAGCCGAAGAGATTTAATTATTGATGAATTAGCGAAGAATGATGTTCGCGTAATGGCATTCGGACAGGGGATGATACGTTTTGTAACACATTTGGATATTTCTTCATCGCAAATTGATGAAACTTTAGAAGTAATAAAGAGCATTAAGCAGTGAAAATTATTGCGTGTATATCGTTAATTATTTTTTTTGGAGCTTGTTCATCTAAGAAAGAGGAGGTTGTTGATTTGATAGATATTATGCCAACTTCTGATTACGTAGAGGATGTTAATAGTGATTCCGTTGTTTCAGAAAGTTCTTTTTTGTCTGAAATTATGGCGTTTAGGCAGGAAGGAATAGAAGTGGATAGCCTTGAGAAGATTGAAAAGCGTTGCTTTCCTGATCGTTTTGGAGCGAAGTCAACGGAGAAAACGGTTCTTTTCCATGAAGGATCAGAGACTCATTTTTTTCGTTGGATATATGCTGATTCAAATAAAGTAATGAATGCTTTTTACAATTGGATTGACTGTTTTGGAGATGATTGTACTTCTATATTTATAGGGGAAGAAAAACGTTTTCAAAAAAATGCGATGCAGTTATATGTAAATGATACGAGTTTAATTTTCATCGATTCTGAAGATCGTTTATCTGTTGGAGATTGGAGGAGGTATTTATCAAAAATGGGATATGAGGATGATTGGAATTATTTTGTTCGACAATCACGTGGAGGAAAAGCTAAATGGTTTACTTTTGTCGAAAAAACACAAACACCGTTCGAGCGGTAATTAACTCAAAAATTAAAAGTATGTATATTGTTAATCGTGGATTCATTAGTGTTAAGCCAAAACAAGCATATATTGATTGGGCGAATCAACAAGATTCTGAATTCCAGATATACGCAGAAAATGAGTCTACGATATATTTAATCGATGAAGACTTTTTTGATATTGAGCCTATCATAGAACGCCATTTTAAAGCAATTGTTCATTCAGAAATTGAAGCTGCTAACGATGAAGTGGAAGTACCGTCATTCGATATGGCAACATTTAATACTTGGTTTTCTATTGAGGTTGGATCTACAGTGGTTGATTTGCTAGACGAAGGGTTGAGTAGAGAGTAAATTGTTTTTTTAAGGTTCGTGTCAAATACGATCAATCAATACAGCGTTGTAATAATTGGGATCTTCAGAAACGTTTTTAGTTACCCAACTAGGTTTTAAAAATGTTTCATCTATAGACGCTACCTCGAGTTCTGCCAGAATTAGACCTTCTAATTTATCATGAAAAACATCAACTTCCCATGTTTTTCCTTCATATTCTATAAGGTAACGATGTTTGCGAATTGACTTTTCAGTGAATTCAGCTAATATAGCCTCAGCATCATTTAATGGAATTTCATATTCAAATTCTGTTCTAGTAATCCCTTTTGTTGCACCTTTTAGGGTTAAAAAACCATTATTTCCTTTAATTCGGATACGCACAACTAGATCTTCGGACTTAGAGAGAAAGCCTTGAACAATTAAAGTTGGTTCAGGTTTATCTAATGAGTCCCATTGTTCTTTATTGACGAGAAATTTATATTCGATTTCTTGCATGATGGAAAGATACGTTGATTCATTTAAAATTGGAAGAATAAGTGTTTATTCTTAAGGTCATTTGGATAAGTAAATCTTGTTTCATTCCTTATATTCGCAACTTGGTGAATTATTCAATTGTACATAGAAAGGATTTGAATGTATCTGAGTGGGATGCACTTGTCGAAAAGAACCAAGGAGCATTTTTCTCCTATGCATGGTATCTTGATGCGGTAGCCGAAAACTGGTGTGTAATTGTTTCTGAAGATTATAGTCAAGGAATTGCTCTGCCGTTTACAATTCGATTGAAGCAGGAAATCTTATATGTTCCAATTTTCGTGAGTTATTTGGAATGGCTGGGAACTTCAACAGACTATACCAGTATAAATGACTTGATTCATAGTAGGTTTAAAATCATTGAAACGGCATTTAAACAAGCTGTTTTGGGCCTTGATTTTCAGACATATGTATGTCAATTTATAGAGCCGAATGAAGAGGTTAAAATCAGTTCACAAGCAAAACGAATGTTTAAGAAAGCTGATAAATTGGAGTATGAGATAACTGTGAATGATTCATTTGAAGGTGTTTTTGATATTATTAAATCTGAGTTAAATGGAAAATTTACAGGTTTGAATGATACTAGCTTGAGTTGGTTGAAACAATTATTTGAACGATCAAAAGAAAGAGGAACGCTCAAATGTTTTCAACTTCGCAAAAACAACTCTTTAGAAGGAGGTATTATTTGTTTTGAGGATTCTAATCAGATTTTATACGTTAAAGGAGCTGTTTTAGATACCTCTAGAAAGAACGGAGGAATGTACCAATTGATACAATCAGCAAAATTGGAGGCGAAGTCAAGTAATAAAACGTTTGATTTTGGGGGATCTCGAGTAGAAGGAGTCCGTCGGTTTAATCACAATCTTGGTGGAAAAGATAGAGAATACTTTGCTTATTTTTGTGATAATGGTCCTGCTTGGTTTCGATGGTTACGTTTAATCAAGAAGCGATGGTTTAAAAAGTGATTTTGTTCACAGATTCCTACATTCTTTTATTCGTACATTTGTTTAATGTTTATACCTAAAGCAAATACTCCGAGATGGATCGTAATCATTATTGATTTGGTCTTATCAATGCTTGCTCTATTGTTTTCCTATCTTATTCGATTTGATATTAAAATAGATGAAGAAGTCATTCAAGAAGAATGGAATATGTTATCAAAATCTATTTGGATTTTTATTGGTGTCAAGCTAGTTGTTTTTTATCTGTTCAGGATTCATAAAGGATTAATTCGACATACGTCGACAGATGATTTAAGGCGAATTGCATCTGCAAGTGTTGTTTGTTCCTTAATATTTTATGGAGCTGGAATTCTACGGTATAATTATATAGATGGTTATTTTCTATTACCAACTTCAGTATTATTGATCGAACTTTTGGCATCAATTGTCTTTTTGTTGGGATCTCGATTTGTGATTAAACTTCTTTACTTAGAGTCTATTAAATCTAGAAATACAGGCGAAAGCGTTTTGATTTATGGTGCGGGGATTTCTGGATTGGTAACAAAAAAGACAATTGAAAAGAATCTGAAAGGTGCGGAGAAAATTGTTGGTTTTGTTGATGATAATAAAAAATTATCTGGAAATCGATTAGAGGGTATTAGAATTTATCATTCGAATCGCTTAGAGAAGTTAATAAGAGAAGAAGGAATTACAAAAGTAATTATAGCTATTCAGAAGCCAAATCTTCAAAATAGAAAGCGAATCGTGGAGATTTGTCTTGAACATAATGTTTCCGTTCAACAAGTACCAAGTACGAAAAGTTGGATTAATGGGGAGTTTAGTGCGAAGCAAATAGCAAAAATTAAGATTGATGATTTATTGGGCCGAAAGCCAATTGTTTTGGATGAGAAGAAGATTCAAGAAGAGCTTTCTGGAGAACATGTACTTGTTACTGGAGCAGCGGGGTCTATAGGAAGTGGATTAGTTCGGCAAATTGCTCAATATAATCCTACAAAGGTGATTTTATTGGATCAAGCTGAATCTCCCTTATATGATTTTCAGAATGAACTTCGTTCCGAATTTAAAGATTTGCCTTTTGAAGTTGTAATTGGAGATGTTCGAAGTTTTGAAAGAATGGAGAACTTATTTGATACGTTTAAACCGAGGTATGTTTTTCATGCTGCAGCATATAAGCATGTTCCATTAATGGAAAGTAATCCTTCTGAAGCCGTTTTAACAAATGTTTTAGGAACGCGTAACCTCGTGGATTTAGCAGTAAAACATGATGTGCATAAGTTCGTTATGATTTCTACTGATAAGGCTGTAAATCCAACAAACGTAATGGGTGCTTCCAAACGTATAGCTGAGATTTATGCTCAATCTGCCAATGAAAAAAGTGAAACAAAGTTTATCACAACGCGTTTTGGAAATGTGTTGGGGTCAAATGGTTCCGTTATTCCATTGTTCCAACGTCAAATTGAAAATGGTGGTCCAATTACAGTTACGGATGAACGAGTAACACGTTTTTTTATGACAATACCTGAAGCCTGTCAATTAGTTTTGGAGGCTGGTACAATGGGTGATGGAGGAGAGATTTTTGTCTTTGATATGGGGGAGTCGGTAAAGATTATTGATCTTGCCAAGAAAATGATTAAATTAAGTGGTCTTGAATTAGGAAAGGATATTGAGATCAAAGTTACAGGGTTAAGACCTGGAGAGAAGTTATACGAAGAATTGTTAGCAAAGGAAGAGAATACGCTTGCTACGCATCATCCACAGATATTGAAAGCAAAGGTTAGAAATGAGAGTAGTAAGCAAATAGAGACAATTGAAGAATTAATTCGATTATTTGACGATCAAAATAATATGGACATTGTTACAAAAATGAAGGTGATTGTACCTGAATTTATTAGTAATAATTCGGATTTTGAGAAACTAGATAAATGATAAAACCAGCTGAAATACAAGTTCGATTTTCTGATTTAGACGTTTTAGGACACGTAAATAATTGTGTTTATTTAAGTTATTTTGAAACTGCTCGTGTTCATTATTTTGGTGAATTATTGGGGTATGATTGGGATTGGGTAAAAGACGGGGTTTTACTGGTGAAAAATCAAGTTGAGTATCATAAACCTGTTTTGTTAAGTCATTGTCCGAAAATAACTGTTTCATTAACGAACATGGGTCGAAAGAGTTTTCAATTAACCTATGCATTGATGGTTGGGAAAACACTTCACGCTAGTGGCAGCTCTACATTGGTTGCATTTGATAGTCAAATTAGGGAAACAGTTTCGATTCCAAAACGAATGCGGGAAGCACTAGAGTCTCTGAGAACGGAATAATAATTGATATGTAAAAGCTGAAATTGTAAAATATGAAACAACTAGTAACCTTATTGATTTTATGTGTTAGTGCATGGTCAATGGCGCAAATTCCAGAAGTTAAAGAAAGAAAAAAGTGCTATAAGAAATATGATAAGAATGGAAATTTAATTCCAGTAAATCAAGGGCGATATGCAGAATGGGAATGCGGTAAAACTGTAGGTGTTGTAGATTGTAACGAAAAGCTCACATACGACCAAGATCGTGATATGGTTTTTACGGGTAATCATGGAAAGCCATTTACAGGTAAATGTGAAACGTGTCATAGAAATGGAACTATAGCACGACGTGTCTCATTTGTTGGTGGAAAACAAAATGGAGTGGACACAACATATTATGAATCAGGTTGTCCACAAGTGATCCAAAGTCATGTTCAAGGAGCGCCAAATGGTCAATGGTTGTATTACAATGATAGCACTGAGTACTTAGCATGGGAAATGAATTATTATTTGGGAAAACCACATGGTAAGCATATATACTTTAAGCAGCGAAAAGATGAAAATGGTAAAACTGTTTTAGATACTGTGCGCTGGGAAAACTATAGTGATAGCCTACTTCATGGGACGAAGAGAACGTATTATAAAGGATCAAGGATAAAAACTAAGTCTGAGTACGATCACGGTTTGTTAAATGGTCATTTTGAAGTGTTTAACCTTGAGGGGATTGCAGTACAAGATGTAAATTACAAACAAGGAAAAAAGCACGAAGAAGCGAAATATTATTACGATGATGGAACATTGCTTAAAACTGAGCACTGGGATATGGGAGTAAAAAATGGAGATTTTAAAATGTTTTATTATCAAGGTCATGAGCAAGTTTCTGAAAGCTATAAAAAAGGTATTCCAATTGGTCTGTGGATTGAATATTATCCAGATGCTACAGTAAAGAGAAAAGTAGAATACGATAAAAAAGGGAAACGTATTGAGGAGCATAAATACGATGAGCAAGGTAGAGAAACATATGCGTTTGGAACTCCTGATGATGCAGGTGCTGAAGACGATGAAATGCCCGGTGAAAAAAAGAAAAAAAGGAAAAAGAAGAAAAAACGTTAGTTTTTGATACACGAGCCCAACCAGGCGAGTATAACGTTAGTTTTTGAATTATTAGGGATGCTGTATACGAAATTAGTCATATACTGAACAACATTGATATTCTCTTAGTGGTGTTCAATTGTAGAGGTTTTAATGCTATCAGTGACTTTTCGGTGTAAAAAAAGACGGAAGTTAACTTCTTCCGTCTTTAATAAATAGTTGAAATATCAATTCAATTTAAAAAACAAGGCTACCATTCATTTTTCCAAGTGACATTGCACTCACTGTTAAAATCGGAATATCAAATTTGTTCTCAATCAAATCTTGCAAGAATGAATTTCCAATAGCCGTAAAAATGGATTCATTGAAATATGCTGCCGCGATAAGATCTGCACCTTTTTTATTTGAATATTCAATTAATTCTTTTTCATACGACTTCTTCCCAGGAAGAGAGCTAATTGTATAGTCAACGCCTTGATCGGTAAGAAGACGACGCATTACTGTTTGATTAATTTTCATGTTTTGAACCAAACCTTCGTCCTTATCACGATATCCGATTAGGTCAATTGATGCTTTGTAATGGTTTGCAATTGATCCTGCAAATTGCGCAACTTGAAGTGTTTCCTTGGCATAGCTAAAAGGAAGGATGATTTTTGAAATACTAGAAAATGTCTCTTTTCCCTGAGTGATCATAAAGGGAATATGAGAACTACTTACTATTTTTAACGCATTACTTCCCCAGATTTTTTGCATTCCTCGTGCACCATGCGTCCCCATAACGATTAAGTCCGCTTTTAATGACTCCGCTCCCGCATTAATATCTTCTGAGAGCTTTCCATGAATTATTTTAGAGCTAACACGAAGTTTTGAATCTTCAGGTAAGACATCAATAATGCTTGTCAACTTTGCCTTCATGTTCTCAACGTCTGAAGCTGATTTTACTATGTGTAGTAAAATAACTTGGTCAATAGATTCAGTAATGTTTAAGGCATACTGTAAGGCTTTTTCAGTAGTTGGAGTAAAGTCGAAAGGCACGACAATCACATTCTTCTTAGTTGAGTCTAGTTTCATTTTTCTAATAGTTTAGCAGTGCAAATATATTCTTTTTATAGGTCTATCAAAGTGGGTATTATAAACAACTACAAATAGTCTTTCATGTCATAAACAGTATAACCAACAATTTCTTTTAAAAGACGATTCCATTGGTTGAAATTGTCCACATTTGGAATGATATATTGATCCCAATGGTAGTTGCGAGTTTGGTTTGAATATAAGTCTGTTGAGTAAGAAGTACAGTCTATACCTTGCATTTTGAAACAAGCCAATGAACGTTTCATATGAACGCCTGAAGTGACTAAAATAAAAG
>JAKVAS010000074.1 GCA_022448165.1 Crocinitomicaceae bacterium
AATGTTTTGTTGCAGAGTCCAACTAGAACTAGGGTTTGATATTTGGGAAACGTATGTTCCCCCGAGATATGGGTCCGAGTTTATTCCGTTTAATGTAGATACTATTTCTTGAAAACCAGCAGCAGATTTGAGCTCTTGAACCATGAATATATCAGGCGTATAGTAGTTTAATATTTTAGCCAGAGTATCAGCTCTCGATGCTGTGTTGTTTGTGTAATTTAAAACATTGTAATTAAGCACCTTTATCTCCACTTGGGCAAAACTAGAACTAATGGAAAGTAGTAAAATGGATAGGACTAGTTGCTTATTGTTGTTTCTTGTAAAGATACGGCTTAGAAGGCTAAATATACAAATGGGGATTGCTCCGCACCAATAGCTTGATACATTAATACTACAATGATCGCGATAGAAACAACTTGTAGTGTTAAAGGCATTTTTGTAAATAAATTTTCATATAGTTTTTTAACCTTATCTGGAAGCCAGTGGATGATAAATCCAACGATCATAATCCAAAATACAACTTGATAGGTTTTAAGAACAGTTACAAATGTATCCCATGTGAAATCGAAGTGATTCCATATTTGGTTCAACATTACCATAGGCATACCATCTTCATCAAGTTTAAACCAAATTCTCGTAAAGGTGATGAAGTTGAACGTAATGAAAATCTTCCAAAAATGCGTGATTCCCGAAGTACTGTTCTCATAAAAGCTGATTTTTTTCCAGTATTTATAGATAATCAGCGCTGTTCCATTCATTGCTCCCCATATAACGAAGTTTTCACTCGCTCCATGCCATAGTCCGCCAACAACCATGGTAATTAACAAGTTCAAATCACGATGAACGTAGCGTTGGAAGTCTTTTATTTGCCAAACACCGATAAGATAGATAATGGTAAGTCCAGTATAAACATAAAGTAATTCATACCATTGAGTAATAAAGATTAGGAAGGTGAAAATAATGAATATTGCAATGTAAGATCCTATAGTTCCCCCTCGATTTCCTCCTAGAGGAATGTACAGATAGTCTCGTAGCCAAGAACCTAGAGATTTATGCCATCTTCGCCAGAAATCGGCAACATTTATTGCTTTATATGGAGAGTTGAAATTTTCTTTTAAACGGAAACCCATTAGGCGAGAAAGTCCAATTGCAATATCGGTGTATCCTGAGAAATCAGCATAAATATGGAGGGAGTATGCCCACATGGCAAGTATACTTACAAAGCCAGGATAGGCGTCAGGGCTATCTGCAATTTTATCGATGAAATGGATTACGAGGAAATCAGCAATAACGATTTTCTTAACAAGTCCTTTTACTACTTGAATAACAGCCCAGCTGAACTCGTCTTTATTGAGAGAATAAGGTTGCGCAATTTGAGGAATAAAATCACGTGCACGAACGATTGGTCCCATCACTAATTGAGGGAAGAAGGTTACGAAAAATGTATAATGGAAATAATTCTTTACTGGAGTGATTTCTTTTCGGTAAATATCAACGACATAACTAATGTTTTGAAATGTAAAGAAGGAGACTCCAACGGGTAATAGCGCATTTTCGGCAAAAGATCCTTCTCCGAACCAACGACTTCCGAATTGAACAAAATGATTAACAACTTCGTAGTTAGAATGGAACATTTCGTTGAAAGAATCAGCGAAAAAGTAGGCGTATTTGAAGTAACCCAGTATTAATACATTAAATATTGCGGAAATAGCAATAATCCATTTTCTATTTAGATTGTTGGTGGAGGCGTGAATTTTTCGTCCGAGAAAGTAGTTAAACGAAATGCTGATAACGAGAATGATCAGGTAGAGCCCAGAGGTTTTGTAGAAAAAGAATGCACTTATTGCTGTGAGATAAATACTTCTAACTAATTTGTTTTTGTGTAGAAACGAAAACAGAAACATACTTAGGAGAAAGAAAATCCAGAAGTTAAGTTTCGTGAAAACAAGAGAGCTTCCATCTCCAATCGGCCCAGTAAAAATACTGGATAATCTGAACCAAAAGTCGTTGAAAAACTCACTGACTTCTGGAGAAAATATGTTCATCAGTGCAGTCATAATTATTCAGGAGTTGGGTTATTGTATTGTTCCATCTGGTCTAAATATTTTAGGAATCCATCAAAGAATAAGTCTCCTTTAAAATGATATCCTTCATGAGTGAAGTGAATAAGATCACTTCGCATTAATTTGTTGTTTCTCCAAGTTTTACTTGAGCCAAGTCCTCCCATAATTCCGTACATATCCCACACAGCCATTCCATATTGTTCAGCTAATTCGATAATTACGGTTCTTTCACGATCAATATTTTTATTGAGGTAACGTCGTCGATAATAAGAGTCGTTGGGAACGGTTAGCAAAAGAGCGCAATCTGGATTTGCACGCAGAGCCATTAACATCATCCGCTCAAGATTTTTTTTATAAACGAGTGGTTTGAATTTTGAATAAGGTACATTTCCATCATTCGTTCCTACTGAGTACGAAAAGAAATCTGGTGGGTACTCTTTTAATTGATCTTCAAAACGAGTGTTTCTAAGGTAAGTGTATAGCCCTGCGCCGTTGATCCCGATAGAAGTATAAGAAATACCAGGATGATCATTTAGTAATAAAAAGCCATAAATTTCGAGTTCTGGTGCCTGCGATTTTATACGTTGAAATTGTAGATTGAATGTGTCAATATCATCGGAAAGGTAAATGTCAGTAGCTCCTATAATTGGATCGTGTTCACGTCGAGTAACCAATATTTCATTACCCCCGAGATGATTCCAATATGGAAATTCGCCAATATTATGGAAAATTCGAATGTGATTAATTGGAGGTTTAACAATCGTTCGGTCGTGTTTAAAGTAAATTGTAATAATAGAATCTTTACAAGTTGTCATTGCCCCCATTATTCCGTAATCAATGTTGAATTTTGATGGCTTATGATTGACGCAACGGTAACCCTTCCAAGTGTTTGGAGAAGAGAATTCATAGTTCCCAGGGTTATTGGTTTGAGCTAGGTCAAATGGAAAAACCCAACCACGCTCTCCTGATAGTCCTTCCCAATTGGTTTGAAGGTATGCCCGAACATCATGTGAGTATATATCTGCTTGTAAATGAGACCCTCCAATGTGGTAGAAGTTCAACTTTCCTTTTTTGGTTTCTACTAAGTTGGTCCACTTTTCATAGAAATTTTGAAAATTGGGGCTTTCTTGAGAATGGAAGGAATAGTTGTTATAATCGTATTGGATAAAAGGGTAAATAGATCTGAAAGAACTATCGATATTCCTGAAATTTGGGAAAACATAGTTGCTTAGAGAATCTTTCGACAATGAATCCTGACCGTTTACAACGAAATAGAGGAATAAGAATGTTATGACGGGAAAAATTTTCAAGGAGTAGTGGCCGATTTTCCGTACTCTGCCATGAGTGCGTTATAGAACATTTGAGATGCAAATTTAGAACCTGCATTACTGAAGTGGATGTAATCTTTACCAGCGAGTCCTTTTTCTACCCATGAAGGCATAGAGTTGTTTCCTCCCATTGCTGCATAGAGATTCCAATAAGCGGATCCAGTTGATTTTGTCACTTCAATCATTTTCTCTACACAATACGGTAAGAATTCATAGGTTTCATAGATTCCGTCATTGAGTGTCGACATATCACTTGGTCCAATTACAACTACCATCGCTCCAGGATTTAGACGTTTGACAGTATTTATTTGACTTTTGAAATAATTGGCAAACCCTACGACCTCCGAACTGTCTTTAAAAAATGGAACTGAATTTCCGCCAAACTGCATAATGATTAGTTTAGTATTTAACTCACGATACATGGAGGATAGTGCCGTTTGATTCATTCTGCCAAATACAGTTCCGCTAGAACCACGCATGGCAATGTTTGAAACTTGCACGCCATAGTCACCTTCTAAACTAAAAGCACAAATGTTAGGGCTTATTTTTCCAATAAATTCATATTTTAAAGAATTTGGAGTGGAAGCAAAATTCAATTTTAACGTATGTTGACCACCATCATTAATTAAACTGTCTTCATGAATTATTACTCCATCTTGATATACCCGAACGAGGGTTGGTTGTACACAATCATTGTAATGCATTTTTACATTGTTGTAACTTCTTGCACGCGCATATGTATTGGTAGAAGGACTAATTTGAATCCAACCTGTAATTTCTTCCATAGTTGAAAGGTCAAGAGTGCTATCGATTACATATTCTGGTGTGAATCGCGCGGCTGATGCCATAGCACCATATTTTCTGGATTTTAAACTACTTCCTCCAAAGCAAGTATAGCGCGTGAAGTTTTCTGAAAATGTTTGCTTGAAGGTAATTGTACTATAGACATTGTTCGCAGGAATCATTCCCGGTCCATTTCCTCCAAATTGTGCTTGAATTCTTTGACGAATAAACCCAGTCATGCGATCTCCTTCAATTTGAGAATCACCATAATGCAGAATTGATATTTTCTCTCGTTTCTCCGCAACACCAGAAAGGACATTAAAGAAGTTGCGTAAGTTTTCTTTTCCTGAGTCGTTCATTTGTAATTCGGTGGCACTTTCTACTTCGTAACTTCCTTCTGTTGGTGCTCCCATGTTTCCTTTGGAACCATTCTTGTGCTTGATTGTGGTATCAATAGCAGTAGGCAGTGCAGTCATACTTGTGTCAATTCCCGAAATTAAATCAGAAATGTCAGCTTTTTTCTGTGTTTTAGGATGTAAAAAGTCATCCTTCGAGAGGAAGTTTATTTTGGATTTTCCCAGACTCCACCCATCTTCTGGAACGAAAAGTAGGACAGGGAATAAGAGCAATAGCACTCCTAGAACGTAAAGGAGTACTTTGTATGGTTTAATTTCTTTCACAATTGCTGTTTGAGAATCAACAAAAATAACCAGCCTAAGCCGATTCTGGCATGTAGAATAAGATATTTATTAATATTAAAACGTTAATCAATGAATATTGTTAAGTTTTGACAGTTATTTTAAGTTTGTTTTAGGATCCTTTCATCCAGTATTTTTTCCACTGATATAGCAGTTTCATCTTCTTGTATAATCATTTTAATTATAGATGAGTTTTGTCTGTTACTTTACGATTTTAATACATTAAACTAATAATTGTTAATTGAGGTTTCCTTGTAATTAATTTCAGTATTATTCGGACCACACAAATGTTTTAATTAAAATATGAAGACCTATACCATCACCTTTGTTTTATTTATTATATGCTTTCTTTTTTCCCATGGAGTTAAGGCTCAGGAATCAGTTGAAATTTCAGGTCAAGTTAAAGATGAACAGACTAAGGAGAATCTTCCTTACTGTAAAGTTGTTGCATTAAATGATAAAGATAGTATTGTCAGAGGGGGGATTACGGATGATAAAGGTTTCTTTAGATTACCTCTTGTTCCTGGACAATACAAGTTAATCATTAGTTATTACGGATATGTAAGTGATACAATTAAAACGGATCCTTTTCAAGAAGATTATTTTTTAGGGGTTTTTAAATTGAAAAGCAGTGTGCTAGATATTGGAGAGGTTAAGGTTGAGGCGAGTTCTCGAATTGATATGTTAGAAAAAGACGTACAGATTATAACCGATAGAGAAAAGAATGGATCAACTGCAGCGAAAGATGTTTTGGATAAAATCGCAGGAATTTCCTATGATGACTATACAGGAACACTTAAGGTGGACAATGATGCCAATATTATGGTGTTAGTTAATGGGGTGGAAAAAAGTCAAGAGTATGTTCAAAATCTAGATCCCGAAAGGTTAATTCGCGTGGAAACAATAAGAGATCCTGGTGGACGCTACGGACTTGAGGGCTATACTGCGATAGTTAATGTCGTTTTAAAGAGAGATTATCAAGGTTCTGAGTTATACATAGAGCAAATGCAATTAGTTGATGTTGTACCCGAATATAGTCGACTGGATTATATGATCGGAAGTCTTGGAGCTACCTATAATTTCACTAGGAATGATTTGAATATATATGGGTCAGCTTGGATGGAACGAAGAAAGTTTCTGATACCATCAGAATCTATAACTGAATACGGTAATGGTATTTTAGTGGAAGAGAAGCCCGAAACAGGTCTTCCCAATGCAATAATTCTAGAGGCAGATGCAGATTATACATTTGGGTTTGATTATAGAATTAACCCGAAACATATTATCAGTTTTGAAAGTAACCTTGAGGTATTACCTCAGAGATTCAATGAAGAGAGTGTTAATAACCGAACATCTGTGTATTCGAATGGCTCCCTTTTAGAGGAATATGGATTCGTATCGCAAATCACAACGAAAACACTTAATTCCTATAATTCATTGTTTTATATTGCTGATTTCAATAAGCGAACAAAGTTAAATGTCAATTTTACCTATTCTAATTATCGTGACGACTATGTTAATTATACAAATCAAGATGGTTTTTACAATCGAGAAGAAACTGGAGTAAATAGGAAGCAATATACTAGGGGATATGCAGAGTTAGACTACATGTTATCAAAAGGAATGAGTCTTCAATTCGGATATGGTAACACATGGAGAGAACTAAAAAATGAATACTCAATTTCAGTTACTGAACAGAATACTGGAACAATAACGAATTTGTCTGATGAGTTCGCATTGACGGATATGCGACATAAAATTTACTCCAATTTTTCATGGAAGATGGGAAAAAAATGGAGTTCTAGAATTGGTCTTGCTACAGAAACTTCTTCTCCAAGAGTTGATGGGCAACAGCTCAATTATATAATTTATCAGCCAATGTTTGATTTGCGCTATGTCCCAAATAAAAAATTAAATTTTGTACTCAAATACAGAACTTCAAGTGATTATCCTTCCATTGCAGAAACAAATCCATTTACAAGTCTTGTCAATCCAAGAATAACATCAACTGGAAATCCGTTTCTAACTCCGTCAACAACACATCGTTTTTCCTTGAGAATGAATATCTTGCAAGGGTTGTTAGCGGTAGAGCCGTATAGCCAGTACTCTACAAATATGGTAGTTAAAGTTGGAGAATTAGACGCGAATAATATGTTCAATTTCCGATTTGAAAATGCTCAGTCATATCAACGTAATGGTGCAAAATTGAATTTTAGTAAGTTCATGAAGCCGGGAATTATTATTCAGGCAAATATGGAGGCTTACCACGCAAAAATTGTTTCAACAACAAAAACAAATAGCTTAATGGATTGGCGTGGCGATGTGAACCTTGTTTATATGTTTACGAAGTCTCAAACAATGTTGGGAGTTAAGTATCAACGTCAACAGAGTAAGATGATAAGTGGTTTGGGGTATGATAAAGGAGACGTAGATTTTTGGATGCTTTTCTATAAACAACCTCTATTGAAAAAAAGAGCAAGTGTAATGTTTGGATACTTCCTTCCACTCAATTTGGGGGCAAGTTACAATCAAGGTTTCCATGCCGAGACAAATGGTATTTCTATGCACACAGATATTGATGTTTCCTTGATTAAAAACATGTTTCTATTAGAGTTTAGTTTTAGGTTGAGCAAAGGAAAGTCGATTAAAAAACGAGATAAAGACCTTGAGCAAGAGAGTGAAGAAAGTGGAGGAGGAATGTTTTAATAGATTAAAATAATGGATTTGTTTAACACTTCTGTAGTATCTAATATACTACCCTATGACGGAGAGGCTGATTATTATGGTAGAATTCTAAATACTATCGATTCGCAATATTATTTCGAGCGTTTAATTAGTCATGTTGAATGGGAAAAGGACAAGGCAATTATTTTGGGTAAATTGATTCATACGAAGCGAAAGGTTGCTTGGTATGGAGATGCCCCATTTGAATACACTTATTCTAAAACGACAAAGTTAGCCTTACCTTGGACTCAGGATCTTTTAGAGTTAAAAGCGATTGTTGAGAAAAATACAGGGGAAAGGTTTAATTCTTGTCTCCTGAACTTATATCACAACGGAAGTGAAGGAATGGCTTGGCATAGCGACGGAGAGACGGATTTAAAAAAGAATGGCGCAATTGGCTCGTTGAGTTTAGGAGCTGAACGAAAGTTCGCCTTTAAGCATAAACAATCGAAGTGTTCTGTTTCGGTTGTTTTGGAAAAAGGAAGCTTGCTTGTTATGAAAGGAGTTACTCAAAAATACTGGCTTCATAGACTACCACCAACTACAAAAGTGAATACACCTCGAATAAATTTGACCTTTAGGACTATCATGAAATCAAAATGAATTTCTTTTGAAGTTGTTATTGCAACAATTTATTGTCACTTATTTTGTGAAACCGAAGGTGTTTAGTAAAACATTATGATGACACTCAGCTTATGCAACCAGATGAAAGGAGTTGGTCTAACTCCTTTCATCTAGCTGTATATATGAATTAGAGACTTTTTAAAGCCAAATCGTAGTTAGGCTCTTCAGTTGTTTCGGTGACTTGTTCGGTGTAAATTACCTGCCCTTCTTTATTGATTACAACAATACATCTGGAGTGTAAACCAGCCAATGGTCCGTTGGTGATGTTTAGCCCATAGTCGGCACCAAATTGAGCAGTATTGAAATCAGATAACATCATTACATTTTCAATTCCCTCAGCTCCGCAAAATCTAGTTTGAGCAAAAGGTAAATCTCTTGAAATACATATTACTAGAGTGTTTTCTAAATCGCTCGCCATTTTATTGAAGTTGCGAACGGAAGTAGCACATGTTCCTGTATCAACGCTAGGAAAAATATTCATTACTAGGTTTTTACCTTTGAAATCATTCAGTGTTTTGATTGATAAATCAAGAGCTGTTAGTTTAAAGTCCTTTGCTAAGCTCCCAACTTCTGGAAGTTCACCACTTGTATTTACTGGGTTTCCTTTTAATGTTATTTGTGCCATTGTGTATGATTTTATATGTTATTTGTTGACTATTTTTTGGAGTTGTTGAATCAATACGCTCAGTGTGTCTCGTAATTGAATAAGTCCAGCTTGATTCATGTCTTCACATGCCATTGAAGTCATTAATTGCTCCGGAATTTGTAATGCTTGTTTTCTAAGGTTTTTTCCTTGAGCAGTGAGCATGATAATAACACTTCGTTCATCAGTTTTAGAACGTTTTCTATGAAGTAATTCCATCTTTTCCATTCGCTTAAGCATTGGAGAAAGTGTGTTAGTATCTAATAGTAATTTTTGTTTTATTTCATGAATAGTCTGGAGGTCTTGCTCCCATAAAACTAAGAGTACCAAGTATTGCGGATAAGTAACTCCTAATCGATCTAGATGAGGTTTATATGCCTTCGTAATTAATTTAGAAGCTGAATATACAGGAAAGCAAAGCTGATTCCCTAAAAGTAACTGCGTTTCATCCATTATTGATTGATTTTTTTGATTTTCCTTTCTGACCATGCTCCTGATGACCATAGTGCCCAGAGAATTAATACGGGTTGGAAGAACAATCGAATCAGTCGTGCTTTATCAGAGTCAAGTGCACCAAAGGCATCCTTACCATTAATGTATTGTGCAATATTTCCAGGGAAAATTAAAATAAAGAAAATAGCAAGTGCCCAGCCAAATTGAGTGCGTTTTTGTTTCCAAAACGCTAAACCCAAACCTAATATCATTTCTACTATTCCCGATAGTATTACTACGAGATCTTTACTCATTGGAAGCCAATCTGGAACCTGTGCTTGAAATTCTATTCGATTGAAAGTGAGATGGCTGAATCCAGCGAATATCATAGATACAGCTAGAAGAATCCGAAATATGTTTTGAAGTAATGAAGTTTTTTGCATCATGCTTAATTTTTAATCTTGTGCGATTTTATCGTGCACGATTCAAATATAGTCATTTTTCATTGATACGTAGGAAAAGACTTACATGAAATTAACATTTACTGCAATTCTTAATATTTACTTTTGTTACCTAATCAATTAATCATGAGTAAAAAACGATCATTGTTATTGTTTCTGTATTTTGGACTGGTTACTATAGTTGCAAGTGCGCAGGATTCAACTTCGTTTGATTTTGAAAAAGCATATAGTATTGCTATTAAGGAGTATGAAGATTTTGAACAGAAGCATGGACATTTTCTCCAAACAGAAAATGTGAATATGCACTATTCTACATGGGGTGATTCAACAGATATTCCAATTGTTTGGCTTCATGGAACTAATTCTAACACTACAGAGGTTGTTGATTTTGTGGATTCTTTGACGGTTGAAGGTTATTATGTCATCGCGGTCGATTACTATGGCCATGGATTAACTCCCATTCCAAGAAGAGGCGTTTCTATATATAATGTCGCAGATGATATTATCCAGCTTTTAGACCATCTAAATATTGACAAAGTTGTGGTAGGAGGAATGTCTCGAGGAGGAATTATTGCATCGGCTTTCTATGATGAGTATCCTGATAAAGTATTGGGGTTGATACTGGAAGATGGTGGGTCTGCCAGTTTTTTAAATGCGCGTCAGGCAATGGATCGATCTGAAATTGAAAAGCTTTATACCGAAATGTATTCATCGAATAATGATACTACGTTTGCAACTAAATTTGAAGCCTTCAAGTTCTATTATAATTCAAGATGGACTGACAGTCAGTATTGGTGGTTTGCATTTCTGAAAGAAGATGTAAATGGTAATTGGGCATTGAATCCAGGGTTGTCTAAATGGCTTGGGCAAAGAGGTGAAAATGTCGGAGTTCGAAATATTTATCAAACCACACAGGCACCACTTTTTGAATCGTCTGCGTTAATGCTAATGCCTGAGGTAATTTATCGAAATCTAAAAGTTCCAATATTGATTTTTGATCCTCAAGGGGATGATGATAATGGGTTGTTTGCATTGTCGGATCAAAATATAAGGCTGAAGGAGCAACATCCTGAATTGATAACATTGAAACATTATCCAAATAGTGGACATGCGCTGCATTTTGAAGAGTCTGCGCAGTTTGTAGAAGATTTATTACATTTCTTAAGTAAGGTTAGGGAAGATTGATACCATTGCTAAATCTTCTCGAGATATTTAAAGTGTTAGTTGTTCATCAAAGTAATTGAAAATTGTATTTAGTGTTTTCTGCGTTGGATCTTGCCTGTCTTTTGGAACAAAGTCTAAGGTAAGAATTGAATGGCCTTTCCCAGGTAACTCATGAAAGATGATTCGCTCCTTATTCTTATCATTAAATGTTTTTTGTAGAGCAATAATTTTTCGGTGAGTACATAGTTTATCCTTTTCAAAACGACCGCAATGCATAGGTCCCACTAGATCTAATTTTTCTTTGATTTCTTCAATTTCTTGTGGAGCCATGTGTAATGATTTTTGGCTCAAAAAGGGAAGGGAAGGTTGGCTCGCAAATCCAGCTAAAACACTTTTGTTTGCCATTAAGGAAATCGCAAAATTCCCTGTAATGCACATTCCAATTACAGCAACACCTTTTACTTTATGTTTTATCTTTAAAGATGCACATAATTCAGCTAAAAAATCTACAATTGGACTGGTCTGATTCTTAGCGAAAACTCTAAATTCTTTACTGATACATACTTTGATCATGTTTCTTGCACTGGCAACTTTTTCCAATGGTCCAAAAAGATGAGGAATAACAACGGTATAGTTTTGTTCAAAGAAAAGGTCCGCCAAGCGAAGGGTTTGAGGCCCAATACCTGGAACCTCCTGAATAATCACAACCACTTTTTTTCTGTTTCCTCGTGTGTAAACATCATGTTTTGCGGTTCTTCCATCACGCATGGTACATGAAAATGTTTCTTTAGAATACTTGTTTATATGTGTATATTTTGTCATGAATAAGTAGTTTGACTGGAGAATCAAATGTAAACTAATAGAAGTAAATCATGAAATTATTGCATCGTTGAAGAGAGGGCGATGTTAATGATAAACTAAGATTGAAAATCAATTCAAAAGAATACTTTTATACCATGGAAAAGTACACGAATGCCTTAGTTAATGAGTCTTCCCCTTATTTATTGCAACATGCACATAATCCTGTAAATTGGGTTCCTTGGGCAGATGATGTTTTTGAACGTGCTGAAAAAGAGGGAAAGCTTGTCCTGATAAGTGTAGGATATTCTGCTTGTCATTGGTGTCATGTAATGGAGCATGAATCATTTGAAGATGAAGAGGTTGCTGCGTTGATGAATAAGTTTTTCATCAATGTAAAGGTCGACAGAGAAGAGCGTCCAGATGTTGATCAAGTGTACATGACTGCAGTTCAGTTGATGACGCAAAAAGGGGGGTGGCCATTAAACTGTTTTACGCTTCCTGATGGAAGACCTATTTATGGAGGGACTTATTTTCCTAAAGAGCAATGGATGCATATTTTGAAATCTTTGCAGCACACCTTTACCAATGAACTTCCAAAAGTACAAGAGTATGCGAAAAATTTACATGAAGGAATTATTGCAAGTGAGTTGATTGACATTCCATCTGAGAAATTAGATTTTGAAGAGGAGAAGTTAACAGAGTTGATGCAGCGATGGTCTAAGATGTTTGATTGGAACGATGGAGGGAATAGTCGTGCACCTAAGTTTCCTTTACCAAGTAATTTGAATTTTTTATTGGATTATGGAATCAATGCGAAGAATAATAAAGCTATCGATCATGTTGAGTTAACCTTGGATAAAATGGCTTTGGGGGGAATCTATGATCAAATAGGTGGAGGTTTTTCCCGCTATTCTGTTGATATGCTTTGGAAAGTGCCACATTTCGAAAAGATGCTTTATGATAACGGACAGTTATTAAGTACTTATTCTAAAGGGTATCGCCAATTTAAGAAGCCTTTATATAAGAGACTTGTTAGTCAAACTATTGATTGGTTGGAACGAGAAATGTTAGATGAATCCGGAGCTTTTTTCTCGGCACTAGATGCCGATAGTGAAGGAGTTGAAGGGAAATTCTATGTATGGAAAAAGGAAGAGTTGGATGCTGTTTTAAGTAAGGATGATACTTGGGTGTACGATTTCTATCAGGTCAACCAGAGAGGGTATTGGGAAGAAGATAATTATATTTTATTACGCTCGGAGAGCGATGAGGTATTTGCAAAGAAGTTTGGATGGACTATTGAAGAGTTAGAGTTGAAGATTAAGGGGGTAAATCAGCAATTACTTGATGAGCGTTCTTCTAGAGTTCGTCCAGGACTAGATAATAAATGTATCACGTCATGGAATGCCATGACTTTAAAAGGATTGTGCGATGCATATGCTGTGTTTGGGGAAGAGTCTTATTTGTTTCTAGCCTTAAAAAATGCTCGTTGGCTTACTGATAACCGAATTAAAGAAGATGGTGCAGTCATTCGGTTGGAAAAGAATGAACAGGAGGAAATTGAAGGCTTCTTAGAAGATTATGCCCATGCGATAAATGCTTTTATGACATTATATCAAGTTACTTTGGATGAGTCATGGCTGAACGTTGCTAAGAAGATATGTGATTATACAGTAACTCATTTTCAAGACGCTCAATCAAAAATGTTTTATTTTACTCCGACATCAACGCAGTTAATTGCACGGAAAATGGAGATTAATGATAATGTTATT
>JAKVAS010000075.1 GCA_022448165.1 Crocinitomicaceae bacterium
ATTCTTTTCTGGGTGCTCAACTATTTCTATTGCAAGGTTTAGTTTTTCGTAATACAAATCAATTGGAAGTTCTGTACGAGTTTTTCCATTTTTATGTAAATCCCCCAATAAATAATCAAAAGTATGTTTACGAGACCCTTTCGCTTTCAAAAGATCATCAATCAATTCCATTATATAAACTTCATCATTGTTTGAACGTTCTAATGCCCGTTTTTCTTTTGCATTTGGAGTATTCGAAACATGATTCGAAACAAATTCAGCACCTTCTCTAACAAAATACCAATAGATATTTTGACCAATGCGCTCTACATAAACCCTCTCAATACTATCTAACTCCCCTTTTGAATCAAGTCCTCTAAGTACTTTTCTTAAAGGCATTCCATTCTTTATATCACGCTGAAAAACTCCTTTTTCCACGAGTCCTGGCATAAGCTTCTTTGCTGCAAATGAATTAACTTCAGGATTAGATTCAAAATATGTTTCAACTGCTTCGTTGATTGCATCGGTGATATTCTTAGTATTCTGTGCCAAAAAGTGTTGATTTATGAATTTCTGCAAAGATACTTATTAAATATGGGAAGTAACGATCTATTTAGAAATCCTAAAAGGAAATGATCCGTTCTTAATTTGAATTTTACATGCCATTTTTAAAATCAGGTTGAAATAAATAGTTGTTTTCTCTAAGTGGATTCATGGCTTTCGCATACATGGCCAATGCATTCAAGGAGAAATCAATTCTCTTAATATAAAAGTCGTGACTATCGTTCGCTTCTTGACCTTCTCCGTTGAGGATAGAATTAACGTTTCGGATAATTAAATGATCTGGAATATAACAGATCTTATTATTCTTAGCACTTGAACATCTTAATTCACTAACAGGATACGAACCTCCCATTCCTGCGGATACGGAAACAATAAGCGCGGGTTTATGTCCAACTTCATTGATGCTCGGAAACAAGAAGAAGTTTTTTAAAACACCAGGAACCATACCTCCATATTCAGGACTAACGATGATTAGCGCACTTGACTCTGTTAAAACTTTAGATATAGGCTCCCAAATTGCTGTCCAATAGTCTGTCTTTTCCCAAAAACCCTCATTCCAAAAAGGTATTGGATTAGCACCTAAATCTAATATTGTAACACTGGATTTATTATCAGTTGATTCAATTTGCCCCTTGATGTAATTAGATACTTTTAAAGATTGTGATTCTTTTCTTTGACTACCGCAAATAATTGTGTATTTCATGATTTAATTAAATTTAAACAGTGCATTTCCACTATCTAAGATTGAAACTACAAATTCGGATTTAATTTTTTTAATAAAAAAGATATTTGTAGTCGAATTACAACATTGTTTTTTCACATGCGGTAATTACCTGTTTTATTAAAATAGGTAATTACACTTACGTATATTCCTCAATTTTTAACGAAAATTGTTTCGTACTAAAAATAAATATCCCAAAATATTTCGAGTTAATCCTTAACCATTATCGAGGTTTTCTTGAATAATGTTCATACGTAAGCCTACCACGTTTACTAAATGTACATAGAACGCATCTGTTGAGAGATAGATGCGTTTATTTTACTCTTTAAATTTTAATTGAGTCTAACTTAAATCGTTGCTAACGATCATAAAAAATTGTTGCATTTGGATTTAACTTTTTCAATTGTTTAATGTCTTCCTTAGAAACTTTAATTCCTTGAATGTTGAGATAATCCAATCCGGTAATACTATACAAAACACTTGGAATGGATTTAAACTTATTATACTTTAAATTTAAACTCTTTAATGAGGATAACTTCAACAAGCCTTCTGGCAAAGAACTTAAATTATTATACCCTAAGTCTAAGATATTTAAGAACTTTAACTCAAGTAACTCTTTAGGTATATAATCAAGATCATTCCATGCAAGTCGGACACTCGTTAATCGAGGAAATTTATCTGGTGAAAACCCAAATCCTTTATTGTTAATATCATTATTACTGAGCTCCAGATTCATTAATCCATGTGGTGAATTAGAACCAATAAGGAAGGTCGTTAATTTACAATTCCTAAAATTCAATGTTTCTAATTTTTGCATTCCACTAAGATTAGCATCGAATTTTGATATTTCATTTAATGAAATATCTAAGCTTTTCAATTTTTTTAGATACAATAACTCATGAGGAAACGATTTGAATCTATTGTGAGACAATTCTAAATATTCCAAATTGGGCAGTCTACCAAGAGAATAATCAATACTACTAAATTGATTCGTATCCAAATCTAACTTTGTTAACTCCCATAATCCACGCATAGATTTAGGTAGGAAATATAAATCGTTTTGAGGAAGCTTGAGCGTTTTTAATGACCGTAATTCATCAATCCTGTTTGGTACATTTTTTAGCTGACAATTTCTGCCGATTAATGTTTCTAATTTCTTGTGTTTTAATACAGTGTCCGTGATTGTCAAGTGTTTCTCAAAAGAGATATCCATTAATGTCAAAGGCACTTCCTCTTCTCCTAAAATCCCTTCACATGAAGAGGCTAAGAAAATAAAAATTGCAATAAAAGGTATAAAAAAGTAGGATTTCATTATTATGAAGGTATTTGAATTACGAATATACGAACTCCAAGATTAGAATTCATTTTGAATTATTCATGTAATTTTGATATTATGAATTTAAAGCGTCATGGCGAAACAAAAGAACACAGTTAACAAGGCAAAGCATTCGAAATTGATGCAACAGAAAAAAAATCGTAAGCAACGTGCAAAAGAAGAAAACAAACGTCGTTTAAAAGAAATCATTCAACAGGCAAAAAAAACGGATTAGTACAACGGAATTAATTGATCTAAGTAGTACCAAGTGCCATATTCTTTTTTAAACGTTGATCGCTCATGAATCACCTTCAATTGACGATTTTCAAAATAGGTTGCCCTAAACTCGACGATACCATCAAAATCATCTTCTCCACCCTTTATCGTTTCTAGAATTTTCAAAGAATGCCACTTAACCGATTTCGCCCAATTTATTAGTTGTTTTGACTCACTTTCAAGGATTCGTGTGGAGCTATGATGACTTGCTAATAAATATTGTTCCATAGCCTTCGTAAAGGCGCAATAACGAGAACGCATCAAATCTTCTGCTGTACGAGCATTTGATTGAGAATCATGGACAATTTTGCAACATTTTTCGTATTCTTTTTCTCTGCCACAAGGACAATTACACTTATTTTTCATACTCGAGTTTCTTTAATGTCTTAAGTGTTTGCAAATCTGTATATCTATTTAGTTTCTGATGACCAGGCATCCACCCTAATAAAAACCGAGAGAAATCTGCCCAAGCAAAAGAATACATTTTCCTCCACTCTTTTTCTAATGCATTAAAATTAATGTTGTGGTTTAAATCATTGATTTGCCTTTTTAAGCAATCGAAATAAAACTCTAAAAGATATTCTCCCTGCTCAAAGCATTGACTTTCTGTAAGACAACTTCCAATGAAGTAAATATAATCTTTCATGCCGCATCCTTTACCAACATATTGAAAATCCACTCCAGCTACATCACCATTTGGAGAAAAACAGAAATTTGCAACCTTTGCATCACCATGAACAATCGTTTGATATGTACAAGAATCCAAAATATGACTAATTCGCTTAGCATTTGTTTTTAAGGAAGAATGAGCCATAGAATCCCATTCATTCGAACGCGTTCCAAGATGCCAATAAGTCCCTTTTTCCCATAAACCACAAGGTGGTTGATTCAAAAATGTAGCATGAAAATCGGCAAGCCAATGAATACAATTTTTCACTTCTTCAAGGATTAGGTCGGTTTTTCGATCGGTATACCCGCGGTTATTAAGATCTTCCAATAAAATAATACGCATTCCATCAAAATCGATGATATTGAGTAGTTGAGGGTATTTTAATACTTGGGAGTTCCCAGACCAGTTCTTGTACCACTCCTCTTCTACTTTGTATGATTTTACTTTTCGCTTATGTGAAAGATTCGTATTCCACCCTCTTGGGTGTTCATTTATAGATCTCGTATCGATAATTTTGGCAATAACCGATGAGATTTCACCAGATAAATAAATTCGCTTAATTTCACCATAACCACTCCACAATGACTGAATCCTCTCACTTGAAAGGAATTTTCCATTACCAATTGTTTCAACAATAAAACCTTCAATATTTGTTGGATCTATGAGATTCATGAGGGGTATAATTCTTTATTCGTTCGAATCTAAATTACAGAAATTCCGTATTATACACAGAAGTGCATAGGTGATTAATCCCTAGTTTTAGAGGATTCAGATAATAGTTTATCTTTGAATTACAAAAACAACCAACGTGAGATACCTATTTCTATCTTTTCTTATGATTAGCGCAACCATTGTAATATTCGCTTCTTGTAATAAGGATAAGACTTTGGCTGATTGTAATAAGCCTGAATGTACCCCTGGATCCGTTAGCTATGAAAATGACATTGTACCTTTAATTCAAGGGTCTTGTTCTACTGGCCTAGGTCCTTTAACGGGGTGTCATGATGCATGGATTTTTGAATATAACAATGTAAAAACGAGTGTTGATAATGGTGTGTTTTTATCTGTAATTCTCGACAAAAGCATGCCTAAAACACCAAATAGTTTTGGTATTGACACACTGACACAAGAACAAATTCAACTTTTTGAATGTTGGATATGTGACGGCGCTCTTGAAAATTAATCCCTTGGAAAATACTATAAAAAAAACTCCATTGGGAAGGCTAAAGTTTATTGATGCTGCTAGAAGTATAGCAATCATTTTAATGCTTCAAGGCCATTTTATAGCTCTCACTTTTGAAGATTATTATCCAATGATTGAAAAAGTGAGAAGCGGCACTAGTTCGGGAAATATACTATTTGATTACTGGTGTAGGCTTCGTGGATTTACAGCACCGTTATTCTTTACAGTTACAGGAGTAATATTTGTTTTTCTTCTATTAAAAGATAATTCAGAGTCTTTTTGGCAGCAAAAAAGAGTAAAAAAAGGAATTCGAAGAGCATTTACCATTATTCTTTGGGGATATCTTTTACAAGCAAATTTCGCTTCGTTGGATTATTATCTTGCCGGAAAGATTAATAGTAGATTATTGGCTTTTCACGTATTGCAATGTATTGGTTTTGGAATTTTAGTACTTATCTTACTTTACGGTATCCAGAGATCCTTAAAAAGAATCTCTCTGCTTGCAATGCTTTTAGTCATGTCTATGCTAGTATTTTTACTACATCCTATACTGAAATCACTTCCAAAGGATGTTTTTTCAGATACGCTTCCGGTAATTATTCAAAATATGATTCGTGGCCCTAATTCTGTATTTCCCTTGATTCCCTGGTTGGGATACGTTCTCTTTGGAGGAGTATTAGGCTATTTGCTTCGTAAGTATCACGATCGTTTATTAAATAAATGGTTCCCATTACAGTTATTTGTTTTTGGATTATCGATCACTTTCCTTGGAAGAATACTTTTTTACACAATCGATTGGTGCGCATTTACAGATGTGAAATTTATACCTATAGCCCCCATTTTCGATCGGCTAAGTCAGATTACGGGGTTACTAAGTTTGTTACTTTTTCTTGAACGAGTAATTGGAATTCGAAATGGCGCTTTTTTATTAATGGGACAAAATACCTTAGTTATATATATACTACATGTCATTCTCTTGTATGGTGCTATCATTGGGATTGGAGTAAAATCATGGTGTGAGCATTCGTTAACTTTCCTAAGTTCTATAATTGGGGCAATTAGCTTTATTATCTTCTTTGGTATACTAACATATACACAAGATAAATTGCAAGTAAAACGCAGAAATCGAATAATTGAATAACAAATACACTTAATCAATCATAAGTAACGGTTGATTGTTTTGTGTATAATGATTGTTACAAAAGTGGAACATTTGATGAAAACACATCAGATGAAAAAACAGAACATTTTATTCGCCCTTTATTTATCCATTTTTTTTCTATTCTCTCTAAATTCTTGCGGTCCAACTAGACCAAAAATCGTCAAAGTCGACGCTGGGTTTAATGAATATATTTCCGGGTATACTTCAGGAATGATTAGGCGTAAAGGAGATATTCGAATAGAATTAGCAGAAAATGTTCCGACACTCACTTCAATGTCAAAAAAGGAAGTAAATGATCTATTCAGTTGCGAACCCTTTATTGAAGGAGAAGTAATTGTTATCTCTGATAGAGTTATTGAGTTTGTTCCAAAAGAACCATTAGCTGTTAATGAGTTCTATACGATGAAAATGAACCTGGGAGAACTAATGGATGTGAAAAGTGGATTTGAAGAGTTTACATTCCAATTCTCAACGTTTAATCAAAAAATTGATGTGGAACTTTATGGACTTCATAATTACAACTCATATCAAATTGAAAACCAATACTTAAAAGGAGTAATTAGCACTACGGATTATGTAGATGCTGAAGAACTCAGAAAAGCATTAAATGTTTCGTTAGATGGTGAACAACTTTCATTTGAACTAAGTGAACATTATTCAGATAATCGATATAAGCTTCTTGTAGATAGTATTACTCGGAAAAAGGATGCTCAGGAGCTGATTGTTTCATGGAATGGAAAGAATATTCATTCTTTTTCCAAAGGGAGTGATACAATTCAAGTATCTGGATTAAGTGATTTCTCACTATCTAACATCCGTTTACAGGAAAATGATGATCAAATAGTTGAGTTAACTTTTACTGAACCTGTATTGCCCGCGCAAAATCTCGATGGGATTGTTCAAATTGAAGGATTAAAATCCCTATCCTACAAGGTGAACTTCAATAAAGTCACTGTCTTCTTATCCAACCGTATTGCTGGTAAAAGGTTGATTTCGGTAGATGCTGGGATTAAAAATATTGCAGGGTACTCTATGAAACGTGACACAAGTGAACAATTAACTTTTCGAGAAGCTTATCCAAAACTAAGGTTGAATGGAACAGGTTCAATTCTGCCTAAATCTCAAGGACTTATCTTTCCTTTTGAAGCAATTGCATTGAAGTCTGTTGATGTCCGTGTAGTAAAGATACTAGAAAAAAATGTTCATAATTTCCTTCAAACAAATGACCTAGACGGTGAAGATGAGCTCACGCGATTTGGAAAAATAATAGCAGAAAAGAAAATATCACTTGACCCTAAAAAGAATAACCTTAAACAATGGAATACACATGTAATTGATTTAAGTAAATTAATAAAAACAGAAATTGGTGCGATCTATCAAGTCGCAATAAAGTTTGATAAATCTGATGCAATTTGTAATTGTCCAGAGGAAGAATCCTCAGAGGCAACCAATACTAAACCTGCATTAGATCTGTACTCGAAGGATCCTGACTGGAATGAAAGATATTGGCATACATGGGGATATAAAGGGTATTCTGACTGGTCCTATGGTGATGACTATGAAACACCTTGTAGCTCTGGGTTTTATTACGGAAAAGCTATTAAACGTAATGTTCTTGCATCCAATATTGGTATCATTTTTAAACTCGACGAAGATAAAACTTCACATACGATTCTATCTGATATGATCACGACAAAATCAATAGCTTCCGCGCAAATTTCATTTTACGATTATCAGAAGAAGTTGATCAGTTCTACAATGAGTGATTCGAAGGGAATGGCAAGCCTCAAACTGAAGAAAAAACCCTTTCTAATGGTTGTGAAGAAGGGAAATGAACGGGGTTATCTAAAACTAGGAGATGGAAAAGCAAACTCATTAAGTAATTTTGATATTAGCGGTGAAGTTGTTCAGAAAGGAGTTAAAGGTTTTGTTTATGCGGAAAGGTCAGTTTGGCGGCCTGGAGATTCATTGTACATCAATTTTATGCTTCAGGATGCTAAGAATGTAGTGCCGAACAATCATCCAATTCACTTTGAGCTTAAAGATCCTAATGGAAATACTATCTATGAAGCCAATCGTAGGAGTCATGTCAATGGTCTTTATGATTTTAGAACTAAAACCAGCGCAGGATCCCCAACTGGAAATTATTTAGGAATTGTTTCAGTTGGAAATAAAACCTTTACCAAATATTTCAAAGTAGAAACGATTAAGCCAAATCGTTTAAAAGTAATATTTGACTCTAAATATGGAGAAAATCAAGATTCTTGCTTACTTACTGGGAAGTGGTTACATGGTGCGAGCGCAAAAGGATTGAAGGCAAATGTAAAAGTTAAACTGAGCCCCATGAAAACGAGTTTTAAAGGATATGGAAGTTATACCTTTGATTCACCAATCCGTTCTGGACGTTCTGATCTAAAGGTTTTATTCAATGATACTTTAGATGCTGAGGGAAATGCCATTTTTAAAGATAACTCACATATGCTCGGTGAGGTTCCTGGAATGCTTCAGGCAAATTATATTACTAAGATTTATGAAAAAGGTGGTGATTTCAGTATTGATAGGACTACCTGTGCATACTCACCGTATCAACGGTATATTGGACTTTCATCCCCAAAGGCTTCTATATATGATGGAACTTTAACTACTGATAAACAACATACATTTAATATTGTAGCTGTTAAAGCCAATGGAAAGATAGCGCCTAATGCGACAGTAAATATTCGGGTTTATCGAGTAGATTGGGATTGGTGGTTTGATGGTACCTCTGAAAGCCTTGCATCATTTACTTCAAGAGGAAGTGCTGTAGTAATCAAAGAAGAGGACAAAGCCTTAGTGCAAGGAAAAGCTTCATTTAAGTTTGGATTAAAGTATCCTGAATATGGCAAATTCCTAGTTATTATAACAGATAAAGATGGAGGACATCAAACAGGAAAAGTCATCCATATAGATTGGCCATATTGGAGTCGCGCAAATAGAAATGATAATGAGTTTGCGAAGATGTTGAGTTTTTCTACAGATAAGAAATCATATAAAAAGGGAGAATCTGTGAAACTAACATTCCCCTCACCTTCTAATGGACGTGCATTAGTATCTGTAGAAACAAGTGAGCGCGTATTAAGTAAGTACTGGATTACCACCCAAAAGGGAGAAACACATCACGAGTTTAAAACTACTTCAGAAATGACTCCAAATGTATTTATTCATGTAACATTATTACAACCACATAGTGCAACAAAAAATGACCTTCCAATTAGAATGTATGGTGTAATGCCAATATTAATTGATGATCCATCAACGCACTTGACTCCTATAATTCAAATGAAAAGTAAAATTCGTCCTGAATCCACTGCAAGCATTGTAGTCAAAGAGAAAATGGGAAGGTCAATGTCATATACCTTGGCAATTGTAGATGATGGTTTACTAGATCTAACCAAATTCAGAACCCCTCAGCCATGGAATACTTTTTATGCTAAAGAGGCACTTGGAGTTCGAACATGGGATGTTTATGACGATGTAATCGGAGCCTATAGTGGAAAACTAGATAATTTACTGACGATTGGTGGAGATGGGACTTCTGTTGTTGGTAATGGTCCGAAAGCAAATCGATTTAAGCCTATGGTTAAATTTTTAGGGCCTTTTAAATTAGCCGCTGGCGCAAGTAAAAGACACCGTGTTAAGATTCCAAACTATGTTGGCTCGGTAAGGGTTATGGTCGTTGCAATGAATAAGGATAGTTACGGAAATGCTCAAAAAACAGTAACTGTAAAGAAACCATTAATGGTTTTAGCTACAGCTCCGCGTGTTATTGGCCCAAATGAAACTTTTGCTCTTCCTGTAAATGTATTTGCAATGGAAAAATTTGTTAAACAGGCAACTATTCGTGTGGAAACAAATGGATTACTAATGATATCTGACACAAAGGAAAAGCAACTACAATTTGCTAGTATTGGAGATGAAGTCGTTAATTTTCAATTAAAAGCAAAACAAATTATTGGGGTGGCTAAAATTAAAGTCATAGCCACATCTGGAAAGGAAGTAGCTATACAGGAAATTGAATTGGATGTCAGGCCTCCAAACCCAGAAATACATGAGGTTGAAAACAAGTATTTAAAATCAGGCAGTAACATGCTGAGCACCTTAAACTTTGATGGTTATCAAAGAACTAATTCTGGCACCATTGAATTGTCTAGAATCCCTTCATTGTCATTGGAAAAAAGAATTTCAGAGTTAATTCAATATCCTCATGGATGTGTGGAACAAACTACTAGCTCAGTGTTTCCTCAACTATTCTTAAGTAACCTAATGGAGTTGAGCAATTCCAAACAAACGGAAACAACTAGAAATATCAAATTAGGAATTAAGAGACTTCAGTTGTTTCAAAATTCATCAGGTGGGCTTTCATATTGGCCAGGAAGCAACTCCTCTAATCCCTGGGGGACCAATTATGCAGGACACTTTTTATTAGAGGCTGAACTTTTAGGGTACAAATTACCTGCTGGAATGAAGACTAAATGGATCTCTTATCAAAAAGATCAAGCTATTCATTGGAAGTCACAGCATGGGTATAATTCCCGATCTAATGAATTAACTCAGGCATATCGACTGTATCTACTTGCCTTAGCAGATTCGCCAGAAATAGGTGCGATGAATCGTCTTAGAGAAGTTCGAGACCTTACTTCTGCTTCCAAATGGAGACTGGCAGCAGCATATGCCAAAGTAGGACAAATTGAAATTGCGAATAAATTGGTTAAAGGTTTAGATGCAAATGTTAAGGAATATCGTGAGTTATCCTACAGTTTTGGATCTGGACTAAGAGATAAAGCAATGATACTAGAAACCCTAGGAATCTTGGAAAAACATGACAAAGGACAATCCTTAATGAAGAAACTAGCAGAAACATTGAGGTCGGACAATTGGTTATCGACACAGGAAACAGCATACTCCCTGTTGGCTATAGCAAAGTTTTGTAAATCAGGAGCTTCAAATGAAAAGACAAAAATCAAATATCAAATTGATGGAAAATCTTGGAAAATGATTGAAGTAGGAAATAAAATTAAGATCATTAACATTAAAGAAATTGTTGGAAAGCCTAAGCATAAAATAGAAATAACAAACGAAAATGGCAGTCCCATATTTGTGTCAGTAACTACAACTAAAATACCATTATCTGGAACTATTAAATCCTCCTCAAATGGTATGAAGTTATCTGTTAATTACAAAACGATAGAAGGTAAAGCAATAGATGTTACAAAGTTGTCACAAGGAATGGAGTTCATTGCGCAGGTATCTGTAGAAAACACCAGTAAAGTTGATGATTACAAAGAAATAGCCTTATCACAATTATTCCCTAGTGGATGGGAGTTGCACAATCATCGATTGTTTGGAGCAATGACTGAATCTAGTCAAGTTGACTATCAAGATATTCGTGATGATAGAATCTACAGTTATTTCAATTTAAGGAAAAAGGAAACGAAAGTTTTTAATGTTGCCATTAGTGCTACTTATCAAGGCAAGTTCTTTTTACCATCAATCTATGTAGAAACTATGTATAACAACCAAATAAGTGCACGAAGCGCTGGCCAATGGGTAGAAGTATTGCCCGAATAACCTACAATCACCTAGCTAACCTATGAAAAGGCCTGAAACATTTGTTTCGGGTCTTTTTCATCGAGTTAAACTATAGGTTTTCCAACATTTTCATTACCTCGGGACGTTTTCGCACAGATACGGGAACCAACGTTTCATCCAATAGAACTAGATGACCTCCATCGATTTTAACATATTCTTTGATAAAGGAAGTGTTAACCAAATGAGATTGGTGTACACGGAAAAAACCTTGACTCTTTAAAAGATCTTCAAACTCTTTAAGGGTCTTAGTTACAACAATCTGCGATTTATCCTGAAAGAAGAAAGTCGTATAATTAACACTGCTTTCACAACGAATTATATTTTTAATCTCTACTATTTGAATTCTCTCTTGTGAATGAAGCGCTAAACGCTCTGTTGGCTTATTATGGTTTTTCAACCGCTCACTTAAAAATTGATATTTATCATTTTCATTAACACTCGATACTTTGAATTTATCTAAAGCATCTACTAATTCATCTGGATCAATAGGTTTTAAAAGATAATCTATAGCGGCATACCTAAAGGCTTGAATAGCATGTGCGTCAGACGCTGTGATAAAAATTATTTTAAAATTAATCTCACCAAGAAGATCAAGTAAGTCAAACCCACTTCCATCCTGCATTTGAATATCCAAAAACAAAATATCAGGAGTCATCTTCTTAAGTAATTTTGCACCTTGAACTACTCCATCGGCTTCACCAATAACCTCAAAGTCTTTAGAATAAGTTGACAGGTCTTGTGTTAAGGTAGTTCTTGCCTGTTCTATATCATCAATAATAATTGCTGTGTACTTTTTCATTAATCAATTGGTATTCGAATAATTATACGAGTGCCCATAGGGCGATTTTCTTCATCAGATAAGTCAACAATCTCTAACGATCTATATGCATTATCAGCATTTAATAAGTCTAATCGTTGATTAATAACACGCATGCTTGTTGATTCATGATAAGTCTCTTTGCTATTCATATTAATCTCTGCGGATTTTTCTCTACCAATCCCATTGTCTTCAATCGTAAATATGAGTAGACCTGAATTTTCTTCACATGAGATTTTTATGATATTTGTATTGTTCGTTGAACGCTTGAAACCGTGCTTTATACAATTCTCAACAAATGGTTGTATCAACATTGGAGGAATATTAATGAAGTCTGTTTCTAATTCATCTTCAGTTTCAACGAAATATTCAAAACTATTTCCACTACAAAATTGTTCAATAAGTAAATAATTCTCCAAAGTGTTAATTTCCTCTTCTAGGGTAATTTCTGACTTCCGAGAATTATTAAGAATTTGCCTCATTAATCTTGAGAATTTGGCTAAATAATAACGTGCTTCAGTTTCTTTTTCTGTACCAATAAGGCTTTGAATTGAATTAAGTGCATTAAAGATGAAGTGCGGATTCATTTGTAAACGCAAT
Source organism: Crocinitomicaceae bacterium (assembly GCA_022448165.1). Taxonomy (GTDB): domain Bacteria; phylum Bacteroidota; class Bacteroidia; order Flavobacteriales_D; family Crocinitomicaceae; genus UBA4466. The sequence goes on from JAKVAS010000075.1 coordinate 12,916, forward strand.
GCTTTCTGCTCTAGCTCAAGGAAATTCTTTTCAATTAACACTTGTTTTTGCTTTTCTTCAGCCCTTCTCTGAATTCTATTAGTCGTTATCCGGTATAAGAGAAACAGAATAATTAGTATCATTAGAATAGTAACAACAATAAACCAAGTACGCCTCCAAACTGGAGTTTCAACCGTGAAATTGAATATAAGCGGATCATCACTCCATACGCCATCTTCATTTGCGGCAATTAAAAGGAATCTATAGCTACCTGATCCAAGGTTCGAGTACATGATACTTCTATCACTTGATGGAGGTGACCATGTTTTATCAAGACCTTCTAACTTCCAACGATACATTACACGGTTAGGACTACGAAGGTTTAGCCCAAGGAAGTCAAAAGATATCCTATTATCTCCATACGCCAAATCTAAATCCTTGTTTTGAACTCCACGTCTTAACAACTCAGGATTCAACTCTAATATACTCTCATAAAACAATTTAACATCTGTTATTGAAAGTAATGGTGCTTGTTTATTCCCCTCGTTTTCCTTAGGGTTAAAATGACATAATCCATTAATTGTTCCAAACCAAATTGATCCA
>JAKVAS010000076.1 GCA_022448165.1 Crocinitomicaceae bacterium
ACATCAATGGAAAGGTAACTCGTCATGGAGATTCCATAATCGTTCGTTTAGCGGAACCTGGAGATCATAAGTACGATGGTGTTTTTGAATTAATGTTTCTTGAGAATTATAACGTCCCCATTGGTAAGTGGATCTCAAACAGCGGAGATATTCCAGAGAAGACTGTGAAATTAAAAAAACTTCAGGGAGAAAGTCATAATGCTGACTGGGATGACGACATCAATGCCATTAACTTTTATCAATATGTTGAATTTGCAAATAATGCTATTGGTGAATTCACTTTTGAGCAAGACGGTCTAGTTATCTTCTCTTACTACCCAGAAGGAAGTACAATCGACTGGGATCATCTTGCTTCTGCGCGTATAGAACAATCAATAGAAATAACCGGGAATTGGTCAGTTAAAGATGATCAATTGATTCTTTCTTGGGAAAAAAACACAGTTTTTCCAACGTCAATAATGGTATATCAAATCAAAAAACAAGATTACGATCTTCAGTTAATTGGTAAGAATGATACAATTATCACCAACATGTACCCATAAATTAATGACAAATTCTTCTTTTCTAAATCGCCTAATTGGAAGTATTACGTTCATAGTAATCTTGTACGCCTCATATTTACTTATTCTATTAACCCTTCCTTATATATACTTCGAGAAGAATGTTGATTTCCTTCTGACTAAACAATTGATTTATCATATCGATTTGTGGAGGTATGGATTTTACATTCATATTTTTTCTAGTCCAATCGTAATAATTACTGGGTTACTTCAATTTAACAGATATGTTATTTGGAAATTTCCTACGTTTCATCGCAGTCTCGGGTGGACCTATTCGCTCACCGTATTATTAATCAGCGGACCTTCTGCACTAATTATGTCGTTTTACGCAAATGGAGGTTATCTCTCACAAGTCGGTTTCGTTATACTAACCATTCTTTGGATCACTTTTACCGCTCTTGGCTTAATTCGAGCTAGAAAAGGAAAATATCTTTCACATGCCAAATGGAATATTCGAGGGTACGCACTAACTTTATCAGCCGTTACTCTTCGATTTTTGCTCTATCTATTTGATTTTATGCATCTAACGATAGATCCAAAAACATCATATATAATAGTAACATACTTAAGTTTAGTAATAAATTTAGCTTTGGCTGAAGTCCTGATAATTGGTGGATACGCTGATCGTCTAATGACGAAAAATTAACTAGTGCCTACCTCACTCTTACGTTTTTTCCAAAAGCAAAACACCTCAATAATCGGATAAATCAATAGCAATAATAAAACAACTATTATTCCCCAGAAATAAGGTGCAAACAATCCATTAATCAATCCGTGAGATTCATCTTCCAATCGTTCAAAAGCACCATTGAAAACCTCATCCATCCCTTCTGACTGAAACAACCGTACGACATGTACAGTTTCTTTACTTGCTCCTACTTCCTCTGCAAGTTTCTCCTCCCCTAGTTCAACCACATAATCTAAAAACCAAACCATCATCGATTTAGAGATCCACCCACCAGCAATTTCCCCATTGGAATCAACAGCATAGGCGTCTATTAACTCTTTATTCGTAGGAATAGATTCATTAAATGATTCTAAATTATTAGAAATGTTTTCATGAAAAAGAGGGAAGCTATACTTTCGAATTTGATTCAATGCTAAATCCGAAGCCTCATTTGCAGAATTTTGTGCATAAGAAATGGCAAATAAAGACGAAACACCAGTCGCACAAATAGTTGGAAGCAGCACCCAATAAATAACAATCAAAAATTTCTTGCCAGTAGAAGTACGTTTTAATAATCCTTTTCGATAAAGAATAATCAATAAAATAATTACTCCAACATAAGTTAAAAAACCGGCTCCTAATGAATTAAAAATCCCTCGGATTATTGTTCCAAACATATTTGATATAGATTAATAATTTTCCGAAATATCATTTTCGTATCCTTCAGTTTCAGCTATTTTTCCATTCGACTGAATTACATACTGCATTGCTCCAATAATCTCTGTAGATAGAATTGGGTTATCCATATAACCATATGACTCAGGATCGTTTTCATACAATACTTCAACAATATCAATATCCACTGTAAAATTCTCTTTTAGCGTTGCGCTCAACAACTCTCCTCCCAATACTTCACTTCCTCCTATATTCTTTTTATCAATTAACTTACCTTCATGCGTGAATGTAGCCAAACGGTATTGAAGTGGTGCATATGCACCTAAAAACTCTTCCTTTACGACATAGACTATAGCTACAAATTTCTCTGTTTCGTAAGCTTGCGCAAAATGATAAAAACCTTTACTTACCTCTCGCGAAAATTTTTCGTCACGCATTTCAGAAATATAACGTTCAAATTCATAAGAAACGAATGTCAATTCTCCCGACTCACTTTCTAAAATAGTTATTGGCAACTCTATCGGAAGAGAGCGCTTTGGAAACTGACGCTTAAACTGTAACCAAAATAAATTTTCAGTATTGGACATACCGCGCATTCCTTTTTTCAACGCGTTTTTGTAGATCCATCCTTTCTCTCGTAAATTCTTTAGGTCTTCATCCTTTCCAATGTGTTCAAGATTACTATATCCTCCTTGCAATGCATACTCAAGATAATGTCCAGCTAGCTCTTCTTCCTTTTTCAAAGAATAAATGCACGCTTTATTATATAATATCTTAGAAAATGGTTGAAACTCCAATTGTTCAGCAAGATCATATGCTTTAAGGGCTATATCATACTCTTCCTTACTCATGTACACATTACCAAGATCATAATACGCCTTTGCAGTTGGTTCCTTTAAAATTGAGGCTTCTAAATATTGAACTGCACTATCAAGGTCTTTTTTATTCTTAAAGGAATCTAGCCCATGCATATACAACTGATTTGCTTCATCAATCTCCTTTTCTTCATTTTGAAGAAAAGCAAAAATCTGTGCAGTCTCAAATAAATCTGATCGAGATAATACTACTGGAATTCGTTCAATCTTTGTGATTTTATTCTGAATCGTTTGTGGTTCACCACATGAAAACAAAAGGAATAGGCTTCCAACACAAGCAAAGGTTATTTTCAATTTGGTCATTAGTGCATGTTTTCATTAAAAATACAATTTCATCCTCAACTCCTATCTAAAAATCATAATAAAACCTTCATCTTGATATATTTTAGTATTATCATAAAATGAAACATATCATTCTCTCCATTATTAGCATTCTATTTTGCTTGTCCGTAAATGCTCAAGGTACATGGACTCAACTCTCAGATATTCCTGGAGCAGGGCGTCATCACGCCTGTAGTTTTGTAATTGACGACACAGCATATGTTGCCACTGGTAGTGGTACTTCCGATTTTTTCAAATATGATATTCATTCCGATACATGGTCTCAATTACCCGATTTTCCAGGAGGAAATAGAAACTTTGCCATTGGCTTTAGTATAAATGGAAAAGGATACATCTCTTGTGGATACGATGGAAGCAACTCATATATGGACATGTGGGAGTTTGACCCTGCCACTCAGAACTGGACTCAAAAATCCTCTGGTCCGGCAGTCGGACGTGTTCATCCCGCTTTTTCAGTGGTTGGTGATAATGTTTATATCGGACAAGGTCAACAAGATATTAGTTGGGCAGACATCAATGATTGGTATGAATACAATATGACTACTGATACTTGGACAGTTAAGACCCCAGGAATGAGCGCTCGGCATCATGGAGCAGGTGCCACGGTTGGAAATAAAATCTATGTAGGAACAGGACATCATTTAGACACTATGTTCGATGATTGGTATTCGTACGATTCAAATACTGATACTTGGCAAACACTAACAAACTTCCCTGGAAATGGTCGATCTGCCGGGAATTCCGTAGCAAGACAAGGTAAAATTTACTTTTTTGCAGGAGAGGATGAAATCAACTTTGCTCGGTTCGATGATTTTAGAGAATATGACCCTGTCACCGATTCATGGAATAGTTTACCTTCCTTTCCTGCGGGAGGAAGATGGGCACCGTTCATGTTCGTTCATAATGACACTATTTATGTAGGGGCAGGGGAAGATGAGCAAGTAACTGTTAGAAATGATCTTTGGAGATTTGATTTTTCAACGGCAGACATCAATGAATTTACAACTCAATCAATTCAAGTATTCCCTAATCCCGCAACAGAAAAGATTTATATTCCCAACATATCAAACGCTAATATTACGATTTATGATTGTATGGGACGAATTGTTCTAAAAACAAAAATTAACGGAAGTTCTTTAAATATTACTTCTTTAGAAAGTGGTACATATCATGTTCAAATAGAGGACTCAACTTATCGCATTCGCTTTTTAAAAAAATAAAAGCACATATAGAACATCAAATATTATTCATAAACAAAAAAAGCTTCTGAAAACAGAAGCTTTTTTTGTTTTGTTCAACTTATTTTAACCAAAGAATGTTTCACCATTTTTCACCATTCGTCTCAACAATGGACTCGGTCGGTAACGATCTTCACCATATTCTTCATACATCGCTTGTAATTTATTCAACACAACGTCAAGTCCAATTTCATCTGCCCATGAAAGCAAACCTTTTGGGTAATTTACTCCTTTAGTCATCGCTAAATCAATTGCTTCTTTCGTGCCAATATTTAAGAAATATGCATCAACCGCTTCATTAATCAGCATTACCAAAATACGTTCAAAAATCTGCTTCCCTAACTCTTGATCTTCATTTGCTACAGGCTTTTCAGCACCTTCTTCATAATCAAAATACCCTCTTCCTGATTTACGACCAAGATACCCGGCTTCTGCATGACGCTTTTGCGTGAACGAAGGCTTATATCGTGGATCAAAATAAAACGCTGCGAATACAGTTTCTGTCACAGTGTAATTAATATCATTTCCGATATAATCCATTAAAGTAAACGGCCCCATTCTAAAACCACCAATAGATGTCATAGCCCAATCGATTGTTGCAAAATCGGCAACTCCCTCCTCATAAATCCTAAGCGCTTCGCCATAAAATGGACGAGCTACACGATTTACAATAAATCCAGGAGTGTCTTTACATATTACCGTTACCTTCTTCCATCCATCAATCAAAGTTTTAGTTTTATCCAACGTTTCGTTAGATGTCTGCACCGCTGGAATAATCTCTACTAATGGCATCAATGGAGCAGGATTAAAGAAGTGTACTCCTATCGCCAATGAAGGATTCTTTAATGAAGCTGCTATAGAAGCAATTGAAAGAGAAGAAGTATTCGATGCAAGAATACATCCTTTTGGTACAATTCCTTCCAATTGTGCAAATACTTTTGACTTTACTCCTAAATCTTCAATAATCGCTTCAATAACAATCCCGCTTTGATTAAAATCGTTCACATCTTGGCTATAATGAATTCTAGCTTGAATGGCATCTGATTCCTCTTGAGAAACACGATCCTTTTCAACCAAGCGAGCCATAATCTTCGCCAATTTAGCTTTAGATTTATCCAAAACCTCTTGATTCAGATCAACTAACACTACATCATGTCCATTTTGAGCTGCAACCTGAACAATTCCTGATCCCATTGTTCCTCCACCGAGTACTCCTACTTTCATATTTAATCTTTTGTATCTTTTTATTCTAAATTAGACTTCTGGATATCATCAGAGCTCTTACTTTATTCTGACTACTTCCCTGTAAATTCTGGTTTTCTTTTTTCCAAAAATGCATTTACACCTTCACTGAAATCATGTGTTGCCCCAGCTTCTGTTTGTAAGCGTTCTTCCACCTCCAATTGCTCTTTCAAATTATTAAAAAAACTTTCGTTTACTGCTTTTTTAGTCAAACCTAATCCACGAGTTGGCATAGTAGCAATTTTCGCTGTAAATGCATTCACTGTATCTGTAAATTCAGTATCAGGAACAGCTTTGTAAATCATATTCATTGCTTCAGCCTCCTTCGCAGAAACCTTATCTCCAGTCATCATTAATGCAAGTGCCTTTTGCGAACCTATAATCCTAGGTAAAAAGAACGTTCCTCCAGAATCAGGGATCAATCCAATTTTAGAAAATGCTTGAATAAAACTTGCGCTCTCAGTAGCAAAGGTAATGTCACAAGCCAATGCAATGTTCGCACCTGCTCCTGCCGCCACACCATTTACAGCCGCAATTATAGGCTTTTCAATTTCACGAATTCTCATAATAATCGGATTATAATGATCTCTCACTATTGACTCTAATTCGGGACCATTTGGATCTGTTGCCTCCGCCAAATCTTGACCTGCACAGAATGCTCTACCTTCCCCAGTAATAACAATTGCACGAACCTCATCATTTGAAGCACAATCATCGAGTGCTTTCTGAAGCGCCATAGCCATAGACTTGTTGAAAGAATTAAATACTGACGGGCGATTTAATTTCAATTCGCAAACACCGTTCAACTGATTGATGAGGATTTCCATATTTCGTTTTTTCGCTAAGATAATAAGAGCATCTCAATTAACTTTGTATCTTCCAACATTGAGATAAAAAACTATCTAAATTAACCTTAAAGCTTTATAACCAACTCAACATTATGTCGAGAAAACATCAGGAAACGCACTCTTTCACAGAAATCGAATTACAACGAGCAATCATAATTTCTATCGAAACATTTCTTCAAAATGATTGGCTAGTAGAAGGAATCAGTAATTCTACAATAACTGGTTTTGCATCAAGAGACTCCATAACTGAAAAAATTACTGTTTCTATCGGGGTAAACTCACTTACAATCAGTAGTGAATCCTCTGAGGATACAGAAATATTAAAGCACAAACAAAATGTTATTGCTTTTATCAAAGCTTTCGAAATGGTTAAAAGCTCCATTACCGAATCTCGGATAAAACAACATCAAGGTGTTATAGATGAGTACAACCTTCGCGTTAAACAAACAAAACATATAAACGGTAAACTCGAAAGAAAAAGTTTTAAACCTTCAAAAGATTTTATTGTTACTCCAATAATTGTTGGTATAAATGTATTCGTATTCATTTTAATGGTTTTAAGTGGGGTTGATTTTAATTCGCCAGAAACCTTAGACATAATTAAATGGGGAGGCGATGTTCGATACTTAACGGCTAACGGTGAATGGTGGCGGCTAATTACTTCTTGTTTTGTGCACATTGGTTTTTTCCACCTTCTCATGAATATGTATTTTCTATTATACATTGGTACATATCTTGAACCTATTCTGGGTAGATGGAAATTTACCATGGTATATCTATTAACTGGAATTTTAGCTAGCCTAACAAGTATTTGTTGGGATGGAGTAAATGTGAGTGCAGGTGCCTCAGGTGCCATTTTTGGAATATTCGGTCTTTTTATAGCTCTACTCACAACCAATTTGATTCCAAAACATACTCGTCTACCTCTTTTAAAAAACCTGGGGTTTATTTTAATTATCAACCTAATCTTTGGAATTAGTGCCGGTGTAGATAATGCTGCGCATATTGGAGGACTAATTTCAGGTATTCTAATTGGCTACTCACTCTATCCAATATTAAATCGAGAAAACTCTACTTATTTAGGTAAAAACATCATAATTAGCTTCAGTATTATCACCCTGGCGTTATGTTATTTTTGTCTATCACAACTATCATCAGATGACATCAAGTTCTCCAATGACCTTAGAAAATTTGGAGAATTAGAAGATAAAGCTTTTGATGCATACCGTGACATCCCAAATATTTTTGACGTACCTAAAGAAAATCTTGTTGCCATATCTCTGCCCAAATGGAAAGCATGTCGAAAAATAATACAACACTCATTTACATATAATCTATCCAGAGAATTGAAAAAGAAAAGAACTGATTTTTTTGAATATACTAGACTACGAATCAATATGGATAGCTTACTGATTCTTCAAACAGAAGATCGAGATTCAATCAACGAACTAAAGATTATACAATTTCATGATCAATTGACTGAAGTAATTAAATCAATTAAAAGTGAAGTACAATAACTATGTATCCTCATGACCTTATCTTATGATGATTCTTGCCTTTAACTTAAAACGATAAATTTAGTCCCTGGTATTGAGTAAACCTCAGCTTAAAATTGCCTGAGCACGACGTTTAACTTCAGTCTTAAGTTCAATTGGATTCAATATTTTAATATCCCCTCCATAACTCATAAAATCACGAATTAATTCTTCAGAGACGTTTACCACCAGTTCAAAAGTTACCGAATTAGCAGTGGTCGTTATTACTTTTTGCGATGCATGAAAAGGCTGCGAATGAATATATTTTGCAGCAATGGTATTTGCCTCAAAAACAACCTTCTGAGGAGTTTCGTTACCACTTGTTATTCCAACGGCGTATTTGAAATAATTATCTGGTTCAAATCCTTTAGGCTTTTCAGCTTGCTCAGAGGTAATCTCCAAATCATCTATTCGATCCAAAGCATATGTAATATAATCTTGCTTATCTCCATCAAACGAAATCAAATACCAGCGATTTCGATATTCCTTCAACAAAAGAGGAATCACTTTTCTTGCCTTTACTTTTCCAGAAACGAAACTTGCATAGTTAAACGTAATCCAAAGTGACTGCTTTATTGATTCCAGCAAAGGCGATAAATATTCGTTTCCACTATCTGAAATTGATTTTTCAAATTGAATAAATTCTTCGGAACCTTTATCTTGAGAGACTTCAACCCGACCAACGATTTTATCAATTGCACTGCCAAATTGTTTGAACAAATCAACATCTCTAAACTGTAAAAGAGTCTTGGCCGCAAAACTGATTGCCCCTAAATCGTCTTCCGTTAGTGGAATATCATTAATCGAAAAATCAGGATCTTCATAGAAGTATCCTTTTTCTAACTTACTATACTTAATGGGAGCGTCATGTTCCATTTTCATAGAAAACATATCCTTTTCTATAGTAGAATCGCAAATATGCGTTCCATTCATACTGCCAAAAAGCGACTCTTCACATGCCTCACGCAAATCTCGCTTACTCGGAAATGGCTTGTATTTATTTCGAATACACTTATCAATTATTCGATAACGAATTAGAGCATTTTTTATATGTGGCATATAAATCTATTAGTTTGCTTCAACTAATATATTCTCTTTTTTTACGTATCCAAAAAGTTCATAAAACTTAATCGCCTTAACGACTTGCTCAGGGACATCCTCCTCCCAACTTGACGCACCAGCTTTAATTTTTGATAAAACATCATCGGAAAGTATATGCAACAACCCTTTATCGTAGTTTTCAAAAGCCGCTAACTTGTTGTTTTCCTTCATATACTGAAGCAGACCTTCCAAGTTTTTCGAAATTTCAAAATTATCTAATGAGTATAACTCTCCTGTTTCAACATTATTCGCAGGATATACATACATTGTTACATTATGACCAAATCCTCGACCAAATGCTTCCAATAAACCGCCAGGAAGATTATCATAGTACTTTTCGTCAAAAATTGTATTCAAGTTGTAAACACCAACGATGACTCCCATCTTACAACCACGAGCAATTGGCGCTAGATAGTCAACCATCTTATAATGTTTCAAGTAATTTGAAATCATTACCGTATATCCAAGTGTTCCAAGTAATTCGGCACGATCAATAAAATCCTTATCTGAAATTTTCCCATCGGCTGTAAGGTCTTTTAGAGTTAGCTCAAAAACTAACCTAAGTTTATCTTCTTTTACACCTTCATCCTTCAAGAACTGTTGCTTTCCACGTTCGATCATATCAATATGAACTTTCGTTACTGGTCTAAAACGGCCGCGCATTAGCAAAATGTTCTTTTTATATAACGCAGTAGCTGGCTGCAATACATTTCCACCTAGATCGAACATGGTAGAATCAGTTATTCCACGTTTCACTAAGTTTAATGCAATTATTCTATTATCAATTGTATTTAAGTCTGGCCCTGTTACGCGGAGCATATCAATTTCCATTCGTTCTCTTGGCAAACGATGCACGAGAGAATCAAGAAATGAATCCAAATTATCCTTATGGAAATAAGCCGCATGAATCAAGTTAACACCAAGGATTCCTAATGCTTCTTGTTGAGCTTTATGACTATTATCGTGCATTTTTACATGCAAAATAATATCATTAGGTTCACCTCCTTCTTTAAGTTGAAGACGCATTCCAACCCAACCTTGACCTTGATTGGTTTTATGATAGTTCAATGATTCCACCGTATTACAAAAAGCGAAAAACCTTGATTCTTTTGCTTTATTAGGAAGACTATTTTTCAAGGAATGATATTCCGTTCCGAGCATCGTAATTAGTCTTTCTTCACAGACATAGCGAGAAGCCTCTCCATACATGGAATCAGAAACTTTCATGTCATACGCAGAATGCGTATAGGCAATTGTTCCAGAGCTTCCACCCGCTTTAAAAAAATTGGCAGCAACTTCCTGCCCTGCACCAATTTCTGCAAAACATCCATAAATGTCTGGAGTTAAGTTTACCTTCAGTGCTTTCTCCTCGGTTGTCAATCGTCTAACGTCAATCATATCTCTAGTTGTAGTACAAAAAAAGCAATTTATTTACTATGGCTCCCTAAAATCAGGATTATTAATAAACGCCTCGTCTGTCATCGTTAACAAAAATTGTTTTAGCAAGTCTCTTTCAAACGCATCTAACTGAACCCCACCTTGACTTGCAAACTCAATTAGTGGGTCAATCGTACTACTTATTTGCACACCTGTAGAATAATGTGATATCACTTCATCGAGTGTAGCAAACCTTCCATCATGCATATACGGAGCTGAGTAAGCTATGTTTCGTAAAGTCGGGACTTTAAATTTACCATCATCATTTGGATCACCGGTAACACCTCCCCTCCCTTTATCTATAAACGTAGCATCCAAGCCATTATTTGAAAATTTCATAACCTGCATTAGGGGACCATTATGGCAATGAAAACAATCTGCTCCATTTAAACTTTTAAACAAATCATATCCAGCTTGTTCCTCGGCGGTAACTGTGGCAAATATCTCTTGTTCTTCCAAAGTTAATGCCAAACTGTATTCATTCTTATACATCACGTCATATTTAGACGAGCCTGAGATCATAGTCCTTAAGAATTGAGCTATCGCCTTAGACACTTTTACAGAGTCAATCCCTTCTTCACCAAAAGCCTTAAAAAACATATTTCTATACTCTAGCGTCTCCTGCAGTTTAGCCACTGCATCAGGCCAAGATTGATGCATTTCCACAGGGTTCGTAACAGGTTGAAATATTTGATCTTCCAATGTTTTCGCTCTTCCATCCCAAAAGAATGCATTATTCCAGCCTAAATTAATTAGAGCCATTGAATTTCGATTTCCAAGACTTCCACCTATTCCCTCGGAAAATTGATCAGGATCCGAAAACGCACTTGTTGGAGCATGGCATTCACCACATGAAATAGAGTTGTCTCCACTTAACTTTTTTTCATAAAACAGTTTTCGCCCTAACTCAACACCTTCTACAGTCATTGGATTATCCGCAGGAATAATCATCTCTGGAAAATGAGAAGGAATCTTCAACTCATATGGCGTAGGTTCGTATCCAACCTTATCTTTTTTACAGGATAAGATTACTGTGAACAACAAGAAAAAGACTAATAAATATTTCATTAATATGTAGAGAGCGCATCTCTAAAGTTTTCTATCACCTTTAAGGAAAGAACCTCTTGCCCCGAAGATGAATGAGATGTATATTCTGTTAAAAGGTCAATTGATTGAATTCCATTATCCAAGAACTTTACCATATCTAACTTCAACGGAAGTGTATTAATCACATCAGTTTCTTTCTGCCAATTCAATGAAGAAAAGGACAAATTTTGCAAATTTACATCTTTCCCTATATGGAAAATTACATTATGATCAAATAAGGGTATTCCATCAGGAATAGTATCAACTCTGGCTTCAACCTTAACAAAAATGTATCCAGGGTTCCAACTCCAATGCATTCCTCCAGAATTTAAAATATTCAAAGCACTCGCAGTAGGAAATGCGGTTGGATCAGAATGATTATTAGTAGCTCCTACCCCTAAGTTTGCCGTTAAACTTGTCGCTTCCGCTGTTTCACCTTCCGTTTGAAATAAACTTATTCCTGTTTCCCGATAATCAAACAATGCCGCCGTATGCAGTGATCCTGAAGGTGTCCGAATATCTTCCATAAAAAACTTCAAGTTTACAAATTGAATATCATGACCTGCAGCTGTTGTATAAGTAGAATCTAAATCTAACTCAACTCCGCCAAATACTGGTTGTACAGTAACTTTTAATTCAGATTTTGGATCAATAGGTTCAGGTTCCGTATGATCATCTTTACAACTAATCACAGCAATACCGATAACCGAAAAATACGTTATTCTCTTTACTAGCTTCAACATAACACAAATTTACAAAAATTGAGGTAGGCAAAAAAATCAAATTTCAACACAAATTCTACCAATCAAAACGCTGAATCACGATTGAAATTGTACTTTAGACTCAAAGATCTTGAATTTGGATTCTGCGAATTACAAACCTCTGAAAATTTACAACGCTTCTGCTGGGAGTGGAAAGACGTATCACCTTGTTAAGGAATACATTCAACTGCTTATTTCTACTGAAACTGGTGGCTCCGCCTTCTCCAATATCATTGCAATGACCTTTACCAATAAGGCTGCCCTAGAAATGAAGGAACGTATTATACTAGCCCTTGATCAAATCGCTCACCCAGAAAGATTTGGAAAAAAAGGCGATTCGCTAACCAATGAACTAAGCACAAGTCTTAACATCTCAACAAAAACAGTAGTATCTAGAACACAAATGGCATTGCGCTTAATTCTTCATCACTACGAAGATTTTCATGTGATGACGATTGATAAATTTAACCTTCGACTGATTAAATCATTCGGAAGAGATCTAGATTTACCTTCTGATTTTGAGGTTGTAATGGATGAAACATCACTAATTGAACAGGTTGTTGATGATTTAATGAATCAATTGGGAACCGAAAGTGCTGGGGTTCTAAATGATTTAATGTTTCAATATGCCAAATCCAATGTCGAGGATGGCAACTCATGGAATTTCAGAAGAGAATTAGTCCTTTTTGGAAAAGTACTCAACAGTGAAAAGAACCAACCGATTATCGATCGATTGATGACCATGGATTTTTCTATGGAACAGTTTGGTCGTCTTCATCATCGAAAAAAGCAGCTAGATCAAGCAAGTTTGCTTTTAGGGAGTAAAATAACTGAACAACTCAACACCCACTCCTTAAAGGCGAATGAACTTCCAGGAAAATCTAGAACAATGAATGGGATCGTCAAAATGGCAAGTGTTCAAATGTTCCCTCTTGATGAAAAAATCATTGGAAAAAGTGTTCTTACTGCAATAGAATCAGACCTGAAATCAGGTCAACGATTTCCTGACGAACTCAAACAAGCGATACAAGAATTCATAAATTATAGACTAGAACAACTTGAAGAGT
>JAKVAS010000077.1 GCA_022448165.1 Crocinitomicaceae bacterium
TATGACAATTTAAAATGGCACCGAGTGCTTCCTGATTTCGTAATTCAAGGTGGATGCCCAAACTCTAGAGACGGAGCTGCTGGGCACCCTGGAACTGGAGGGCCTGGATACAACATTGATTGCGAATTGGATGGTGAAAACCAATATCACGACCGTGGAGTTCTTTCAATGGCTCATGCAGGAAGAAATACGGGAGGGTCTCAATTCTTCGTTTGTCACTCTCGTAACAATACAGCGCACCTTGATGGAAATCATACTTGCTTTGGAAAAGTTATTGAAGGACTTGATGTTATCGATAAAATCTCTGAAGGAGATTCTATTGATACAATTGAAGTTTTAGCATAATACTCTTGCGTAAAAAAAAAGACGTAATTATCATTGGATCAGGGGTGGCTGGATTAGCTGCCTCTGTTCGTTTAGCCCATGCAGGACATCAGGTTCATGTATTTGAGGTAAATTCTTTCCCTGGAGGAAAGATCAATAGTAAAAAACTGGGCGAATATCGTTTCGATCAAGGACCATCGATTTTAACGGGAATTGAATACATCAAAGAATTGTATGATCTCTGTGGAGAAGATTTCTTAGAATTTGAGTTTGCTGAATTAACGACCAGTTTCAATTATTTCTTTAATGATGGGCTTCGCTTAAACCTCTCTTCCGATTCCAAACAGATTGTCGAGGAACTTTCCTCAAAATTAAGCGAAAATAAGCGCGTACTTACTTCCCATTTAAGAAAGATGGATGGTAATTATCGTGCAATTGCTCCTTTATTTATTGAAAAATCGCTACATAAGTGGCGTTCGTTGATAGGAGCTCCACTACTTAAAGCCTTAATTCGTTTACCGAAATATAAACTTTCAAAAACGATGCATGAGCAAAATGCCAAACGCTTTGACAACCCAAGAACAGTTCAAATATTCGATCGATTTGCAAGCTACAATGGAAGTCATCCGTATCAGGCTCCAGCCATGTTAAACATGATATCTCATCTTGAGATCAACGTAACTCCTTTCTTACCCAAGAATGGAATGATTCAGATCACGGATGCAATTTATGCTCTTGCGTTGAAACAAGGGGTGAAATTTAATTTCAATGAAAAAATAACTTCGATAGAAAGTGAAAATGGAAAAGTAACCGGGGTGAAAAGTAACTTAGGAACTTATTACGCGGATAAAGTAATTAGCAACATGGATGTTACAACTACCTATGAACAATTACTCCCAAATGCAGTTCACCCAACAAAAATTTTAGAACAAGAAAAATCAAGCTCTGCAGTAGTGTTCTACTGGGGTATAAATAAGTCTTTCCCTGAACTTACGCTGCATAACTCATTCTTCACGGATAACACAAAAAAAGAGTTTGATAGTATTTTCAATGAAAAACGTATTTGTGATGATCCAACAATATATGTAAACATCACTTCAAAATATGTTGAAGGAGATGCTCCAAAAGGAAAAGAAAATTGGTTTGTTATGATCAACTCACCTATTGACGTTGGACAAGACTGGCACAGTGAAATCCAAATATTAAGAAAAATAACCTTAAAAAAACTCTCTAAAATTCTCGGTGAAGATATTGAACCACTTATTGAAGAAGAAAACATTTTAGAACCTCGAACTATTGCCTCAAAATACAACGGAAAATTTGGATCAATCTATGGGAATTCCTCTAACAACAAATTCTCAGCTTTCCATAGACATGCAAACTTCAGCACAAAAATTAATGGATTGTATTTCGTAGGAGTTTCTGTACACCCAGGAGGAGGAATTCCTCTTGCATTAAATAGTGCAAAAATTGCTAGTGATCTTATTATTAATAGTTAAGGCTAATTAACCCTCGAATATGCCTCAAAAAAAATGTTGGGTATAAACAACACAGGGACAACTAAAAATGACTCCTACAACAAAAAAGCCGTCATTAAATTAATTCAAATACCGCTGAAAATCTACAGCAATTTCAGAGCATTTAGTCTCTAATGCTTCCACAAAACGCTTGTCTTTGTAATCTACCTCCACTTCTAATGCACACAAACCGATATTTACATTTTTGATGATATCGTCTTTGTTTTCAGATATTTTTTCAGACATACAACTACAGAAAGTATCCGCAGCCTCAGCGTAACCATTCTCTTCAGAATTACTTCCACATGCAACAAGAAGAACACAAAGTATTAAAACACTGAAAGTTGCTTTTGACATCGACTCAATTTTAGGACACTCTTAAAAATACAATTTATCTGAAACAAATAACATTTATTGCGTTAATGAACGTGCAAGAAGCATGAAAATCAATTTAGTTTATTAAAAAAGTTGCTGAGTTATTAACAGCATGGCTGAATGGCGCCAAATTCGGCTATATTTGTATCTATGAGCGATTTCGTCGTATCCGCAAGAAAATATAGGCCTCAGACATTTGAAACAGTTGTTGGACAACAATCCATTACAACTACATTGCGTAATGCAATTAAGAATGATCACCTTGCTCAAGCTTTTTTATTCTGTGGTTCTCGTGGAGTTGGAAAAACTTCTTCAGCTCGAATTTTAGCAAAGACGATCAACTGCTTTAATAGAACAGAAAAAATTGAAGCTTGCGATACTTGTGAGTCATGCGAGTCTTTTAATTCTGGTGCGTCATTAAATGTTTATGAATTAGATGCGGCATCGAACAATTCTGTAGAGGACATTCGAAACTTAATTGATCAAGTTCGAGTTGCGCCTCAACTTGGCACGCACAAAGTATATATTATTGATGAGGTTCATATGCTTTCAACGGCTGCATTTAACGCTTTCTTAAAAACGTTAGAAGAGCCACCAAAACATGCGATCTTTATTCTTGCAACAACTGAAAAGCATAAAATAATCCCTACAATTCTTTCGAGATGTCAAATTTTCGACTTCAACCGAATTAAAGTAAAGGATATTGCGGATCATCTTGGAAATATAGCAGCACAGGAAGAAATTACAGCCGATCCAGAAGCTTTACACATTATTGCTCAAAAAGCAGATGGAGCTCTTCGAGATGCGCTTTCTATTTTTGATCAAGTAGTGACCTTTTCTGGAAATACAATTACCTATGATGATGTTATAAAGAATTTAAACATTCTAGATTACGATTATTATTTCCGTATTGTTGACAGTGCTTTAAAAGAAGATATACCAGCAAATCTACTTTTGATGAATGATATCATTGAAAAGGGATTTGATCCGCATAACTTTATTGTTGGATTAGCAGATCATTATAGAAACTTATTAGTTTGTAAAGATGTTCGTACTGCTCAATTACTAGAAGTTGGTGAATCCATTCAACAACGATATATAGAGCAATCAAAAACAATTGATGGAAACCATTTACTTCGTGCATTAGGAGTACTCAGCAAAGCAGATGTTGAATATAAATCTTCTAAAAATCAGCGATTGCTGGTCGAAATGGCTCTTATGCAATTGTGCTCCATTAACAAGGAGCTCGAAAAAAAAAAAGAATAACGGATCCCGTTAATATAAACCCTTTTCCCAATCAAAATTTACGAGATAAGGCTCCTAAATCAGCTGCTCCAAAACCTGTTGTTCGGCCTACTATCAAAAGTACTTTTGATTCAGTAAAGCCTAAGGTAATGCAGGCCCCAACGGGGAAACTCAACAGCTCATCTATTTCCATCAAAAAAATGATGGCTCCAAAAGACTTGGGAGAAGATGGCAAACCTATTGATCTAACAAACATGCCTAGAAATCCGTATGACATGGATGATTTAAAAATGGCTTGGAGAAGGTTTGCACATATGGCCAAGGATCGTGGAGAAAAGACAATTTACAACGCATTAATTAAGCGTGACCCTATCCAAAAAGGCAATGATATTTACCTTCTACAACTGGACAATCAAGTTCAAATGGATACCTTACGCCTTGCACTCTCCGACTTACTCGGATATATTCGTAGTGAACTAAACAATTATGCTATTGACGTAAAGATGGAAGTCACTAGTAATCAAGAAAATGAAGTTAAATTCCAAACAGGAAAGGATAGATTTGCAGCGCTAGCAAGAAAAAATCCAAACCTACACGCATTAAAGAAAACATTCAATTTAGACATTGAATTTTAATTTCACATCTTATCCCCTCTTTAAAAATAGATCTCGGTATAAACCTATAGTTTAATACGCAACTGCACAGTAAGATCTGTTTTACTTGGTCCATTTATTTCTTCAGCTCCAGAACCTATCGAACTTCGGTTAGAAAAAAGACTAACTCCATAACGCACCCAAAGATCTGCTTTACGGAGAATATTCCAACGAACAAGAGCATACGCCCTACTTCCTTGATAGTAATAAGAAGGAGATGAAAATACATACAGTGCATTATTTTCATACGTGTAAATTCGTGTATCATAACTATCCGTATGAAAAAGGGCATAACGCAATGAAATATCTACGGGAAAAGATTTTGGATTGTACAGAACATCTTGCGTCATAATGAAACCATCTTCTTTCCCAACACTCAATCTATCAACAGTTACATACTCAACCCTACTCTTTAAACGGAAGTTCTCAGAAATCTTATAGCTTAAGTTCAAGCGATAATTTCTTTGCTTAACATCTTCTAGCTCAGTAATAGTCCCATCAGAATTTCTGCTGTTTTTTTCTTTTACCTGTTCTCGAAAACGCGCATAAACCATCAGCTCTCTATTCGGGCGATAAGAAGGCTGTATCATAAGCTCATGTCCTTTCGTTGGGGCATCAGCTTGGAATTTCAACCATGGAAACGAAAATACATCAGCATATCCATTAATGGTAAAAAACCTCGATAAATTTAATTTTAACCCCGAATAAATTCCTTTTTCATTCTTTGTTGTGCTCCCTTCCGCAAAGCCCGCATTGTAAAATGTTTGATAGGCTCGTGAATAATTTCGGTAAATAATACTCATTGAAGCACGTTTATCCAAAGAGAATAATACTCCATGAAGTTGGGCAAATGCTTTTGAATGTAAAGAATTAGAAACTTCTCCAAAAAAATTAAAATTTTTCACCACCCAACTGTAATCAGCACTTAATCCCATCGTACTCTTTCCTCTAAAATCAAATTGATTGTAAGGTAAAGTATCACGAATAAAAGCTTGTGTGTACCCTTGATAAACAGCAGCAATCCCCATCTGGAAGGCTCGAGAAGTGTACCTCAAGTTCCCTCCTAATACTCGCTCTCCCAACGCTCTTTTCTTCTCAATCTCTGAATTCGTTCTATGCAATCCATTTAAATTGATTGAACTAATCACAAACTCTGCATCTGAGATTGTATCTGCGATAGAAGCATCAACTCCCTTCATTGATCCAAAAGTCAACAGAGAGAAGTCGCCAAGTCCGAACTCAACTGCCGCTCCTCTTAAAAAACGGGATTCATCTACTGAAGTATAAGGTCGAATAGGATTTGCAGATTTCTTTACATTGGTAACATCAGCTGTTTTACCAAACGCATATCCCGACCAAAAATTTAATCCCTGCCCTATTTGAATTTGATAATCACCAAGAGCAATTGCCTTTAGGTACTTTCCCCCTTTATAAAAAGCATGTGCAGAATAAAAGTCAAATCCATTCTTCTGTGCTCCGCGAAAAAACTGTTCGCCAGGATCTTTCTCTGCCGTAATACCAACACTTAAATTTGTACGATAACTAAACCTCAAACGAGAATAATATCTATCATCATTTCCATAATAATACGAGTTACTATTTGCTAATACAGAATCAGGTACTTTCTCATATCCGCTTTTACTTTCAAGCGTACTTTGATATCTAAAAAATGCTTCAAACTTCCCTTGCTTCAACGCTTCTTTAACTCCAACGTGTAGCTGATCTAGCTTATCATCCACTCTCACAAAAGGAAGTAAACGATAAATTGTTTCCATGTCCCAAAACTTTAGGACTTGGATTTCATAGATTGAAATAAACTTACCAAATAATTTCCTGTGAAGTAATAAGTCATTAATTTGAACATCAGTTAAAAGCAATAATTCCTGAAGTTCTTCTTTCGTCGCACTATTAAGATTTAACGGATGATCAAAACAATAATTCAATAGCTCAACCAAATTTGTCAAATCAATTTCTTCCGTTTCCAATTGTTCGGAAATAAACTCAATTCGCTGTTGAATAATATCATTTTTACCCTGTCCAAAAACAGTAAAGCTCATAAAGAAACATACAAATAGAATGGCTCTTGTCATGGCTATTTCCCTTGATAAACAATTGAGAAATGTGGTGACCATCCTAATGTTTGATGGTAGGCACTTCCTAAACTTAATTGAATAAATTTAAACTTGTAGCCAGCTCCAAAAGTTATTTCTATCGGGGAGGTTGCTACGCCTCCACGTAAATAAAAATCATCAATCAACTGATATTCGATTCCTGTCTTCACCCTTACATCATATTCAATATCCTTCTCAGCCTCCAACGCTACTAACACCTTATCAGAGAAGCGGTAAGAAGTTCCTAATCGCATAACTGAAGAAAATCTATCATCTTGAAAATCAGACAGCTTAGATCTACCTAGATTGTATATACTCATTCCCAACGTCCAATCTTCTGTGATATTTGCATAAACACCTGCTGCTGCCGTTATAGTGTTTTTAGATCCGTAATTCTCAGCAAAACGAAGACCTTGATAATTCATTTGAACACCAGCAAAAAAATTTTCAGACAATTTCATACTATAACCAAGACCGCTGTTATAACTCCTAAATTGTTTATACCCATATAACTGCCCTCCAACAGAAAGTACTCCAACTTTTAGAGGAATTACAGCTGCAACACCTTGATTTTGCAATTCTTTCAATAAGAATCTATTCTCATAAGAAATTCCTATACTCAATTGATCTATCGTTCCTAAAACTCCCGGATTATTATGATATCCCCAAACATCCTTCAAAGTAACAGATGCGTTTGCCATAGACATGGAACGTCCTCCCATTGTAGACCACCCCTGCCCGAAAACAGTTATTGATAAAAAAATAAAAAAGGCAGTCATCCTCGATTTCATATCACTTTACTTTTCAATGAGACGATCTGTTTTTTGAATAATGTCTTCATTTCGATAATCATCTTCATCGATAAAAAACCAACTTATTCCGTTATCATCTGAAACGGCCATTATGATCATTTCAAGTGCTTTCGTTTCATAAAACCGATCCTCAACACTGAGGAAATGATACTTCACATGAATATTTCCATTCTCTGAGACAACTTCTTTAACCGTACCATCTTGTAAATAGTCTCCACCATCATCAGATGAAGGAAGACTGAATTTTTCTTCAAAAGCTTCATCACCATTTTCGCGGTAATATGCAACCGCATTTGGGTGAGTCATAGCTACGAATGCTACAACAGAGCCTCCATTATGAGCATTTACGTATGCACTCATTGCTTTATTTAGAGATGCTTCTTGATCGGCGTTCAACGAACAGCTTGTAATGAGTAATAGTATAAAGATGTAGTAATATTTCACAGCATGAAAATACAGAATTTCATCAAGAAACCCTTGTATTTTAATCCCGAGTAATATAATCTCTTAAAAAATAATGCCTCTTTAAAGCGAATATTTTTTTGTCAATTGATTGAATTCATCAACATCAGACATTAGATAACCTTCAGTGCATGATAACATATCCATTATACGTAATACCTCTGGATATTTTTCTGCCACAAAACAATACCTATTAGCTCCCTTTCCCATCAATTGTATTTCTTCAAAACTTCGATCATCAGAAATTTTGTAAAAAACCTTTTCGTTTGACAACTTCCTGTATTGCGGAAAGTCCATACCTTTGTTACTCATAATACGAATGTACCGAATGTTCATAAACAATACACATCAGAAAGCGCACGAAGCCCTTAAGAAGGAAAACATTGAGGAGGCAATAGCATTATATTTAAA
The DNA here is from genome assembly GCA_022448165.1 of Crocinitomicaceae bacterium. GTDB lineage: Bacteria > Bacteroidota > Bacteroidia > Flavobacteriales_D > Crocinitomicaceae > UBA4466. Next base: position 7,911 of record JAKVAS010000077.1, read on the forward strand.
AGCATTGCAAGAAGATAAAGATCATCCAGATATCATTTCCGATATCGCTGTTGCCTATTTACATGCGAATGATCGAAAAAATTCACTTGCTTATTTCAACCAAGCAGTGGAGAAACAACCTGATTATGGATATAGATACGCCTCCAGAGGTTTTGCTCGTAAACATTTTGGTGATTTTGAAGGCGCGCTTCAAGATTATGAAAAAGCTGTGAATTTAGATCCTGAAGATTCAGTTGCTCATAATAACTTAGGATTGCTACTTGAAGAAAAAGGCTACAAAAAAGAAGCGGAAGATCGATTCGCAAGAGCCGATGCACTTTCTAAAATGGAAGGAAATCTTCTTAATGTAATAGATGAGCTGGAAACTCCTGGTAAAGAGAAAAAAGAAGAAATTCCAGAACCAATTGAAGCTAAATCATCAATTCAAGAAGAAGAAGAAGAAGAAGAAGAAGAAATAAGAACGGCAAGTAGTGAATTGAAAAGAGTTTTTGTTTCAAAAGGCGGGTTTCGCGAATTCCTCCAGTTTATTAAAAATGGATTTAAAATAAAATGACAAAAAAAGAAAAAGGAGAATACATCGTAGAGGAGCTTGAGAAACTCTATCCGACCACACCAATTCCTTTAGACCATACGGATCCCTATACTTTATTGATTGCAGTATTGCTTTCTGCGCAGTGTACTGATAAACGTGTCAACCTAATTACTCCAACACTTTTCAAATTGGCTAACAACCCATTTGACATGGTGAAATTAACTGTCGAAGAGATTCGTGAGATAATTCGTCCTTGCGGATTATCACCAAGAAAATCTCAGGCAATTTTCACACTTTCAGGAATGTTAATTGACAAATACAATGGAGAAGTACCTCAAAGCTTTGAAGCCCTAGAAGAACTTCCCGGTGTTGGTCATAAAACTGCATCTGTAGTAATGGCCCAAGCATTTGGAGTTCCTGCATTTCCAGTAGACACCCATATCCATCGTCTTTTAATTCGATGGGGAATAACAAATGGAAAAAGTGTAGATCAAACAGAAAAAGATGCCAAACGATTATTTCCAAAAGAGCTATGGAATAAATTACATTTACAGATCATCTTTTATGGACGAGAGTATTCTCCGGCTCGATCTCCCAAAGCAGATAAAGACTATATTACAATGAAAATTGGAACTAACACCGCGAAAAAAGAACTTAAGTAATGAGTAAATCAAAAACACGTGCTCTAGAAATTGGGATAAATATTGGTATTATAATTTTTATTGTAGGTATTATCTCTCGATATACTCTTATTGGAAGTGGCAGAGTTCTTCAATTAGTTGGACTTACTATTGCTTTAATTTGTTCATTTTCGAATCTAAAATCAGTAACAAAGGGAAAAGCAAAAGCTACAATCCAATTTGGAGCATTAATGTTAGTTGCCTTATTTGTTTTATTTCGAATGATCTTTGGATTTGCATTTCAATGGGTATTATTCATTGTTATTCTCTTTCTATTGATTTCCTATGGGAAGTACCTTTTTTCATCAAAAAAGTAAACCTTAATTAAACCTTTGCTGATTGTTTCTGTCTGATATAAAAAACGCGGATGCAATTAACAAAAAAACAAATACAACATTTTTACTGGAGAGCTGGTTTTGGAATTGGTCCGAAAGAACTCGATTCATTAAAAGGAAGTACTAAAACAGAAATAATTGATCGATTATTTAAGAAAAGTGAGGTATTTCAACCATTAGTGTTAGATTTTGAGCATCTGAAAATCGATAAAAAAGAGCTTTCAAGAGAAGAAAAAAAAGTATTCCGAAAGCTTCAAAACAAATCAATGTTTGACCTAAGCTTACATTGGTTCAATCATATGACCAATACAGAACAAGTATTAAGGGAAAAGATCGTTTTCTTTTTTCATGATCACTTTGCTGTTCGTATTAAAAGTCCAATTGCAAATTTGCATCTCAACAATATCATTCGCAAGCACGCCCTAGGGAGTTTCGGAGAAATGCTCATGGAGGTTTCAAAATCTCCAGCAATGATCTCATTTTTAAATAACAAACAGAACAAAAAAGATCGTCCCAACGAAAATTTTGCCAGAGAAGTAATGGAATTGTTCTCTCTAGGAAGAGACAATGTATATACTGAAACAGATATAAAAGAAGCCGCCCGAGCATTTACAGGATGGAGCTATACCCAAGAAGGAAAATTTGTGTTCAAACAAAAACAGCACGATACAGGAAGTAAAACATTCTTAGGTAGAACAGGCAACTTCACTGGGGATGATATTATCCGAATTTTACTTGAGGAAAAACAAACTGCACGTTATCTCTCAGAAAAAATGATTGACTACCTCATTGGGAGAAAGGTATCTTCTACAACAACAGATATGATCAGTTCTTTTTTCTATAAACATCAATACGATATTTCTGTTTTAGTAAGTGGAATACTTGCTACGAATGAATTTATCGCAGATGAATCAATTGGCTGCAAGATTAAATCTCCTATCGAACTTCTCGTTGGAATTTCTCGCTTGTATAACATTGAATATAAAGAACCAAAGGTATTGATACAAATTCAACGAAAATTAAATCAACTGTTATTCTTTCCTCCAAACGTTGCTGGTTGGACTAGTGGAAAAGGATGGATTGATAGTTCTACGCTAATGCTACGTCTCCAACTTTCATCTATGTTACTGAATTTTGGAGTCATTGAATGGGATGAAAAAGGTGACATGCCAGAGCAAGAACTCATCAAAGCAGAAAAACGCAGAGACAAAACTCAAGCCAAGATAGAAAAACGAATCAAAGCATATCCTGACTGGAATCACTTTGAGAAAAACATTGTATCAGAAGAAAACAGGTTGGTAGAATTTCTAATTCAACCTGATATTTCAAATGGGGCAAGGGTCACCTTAGAAAATTCAGACAGTCAGACATTAAAGGATCGAAGTATAGAGATTTTGAGCCTTCCTGAATATCAACTTTATTAAATCTATACTATGGACAGAAGAGACTTTATTAGAAATTCAGCATTTGCCTCAGGTATGTTATTTGTTCCTTCGTTTTTGAAAGGAATGGAGTTCATTGATGTTAATCAACTTTCAGGGTTTAAAAATGTAGTAATTATACAACTTTCCGGAGGTAATGATGGTTTAAACACAATTATTCCATACAAGAACGACATCTATCACAAATTACGCCCTACCATTGCAAAGAAAGAAAATGATATTCTAAAACTTAATGATGAATTAGGTTTGAACGGGAATTGCCAAGCCTTGAAAGAACTCTATGATAATGGAGAAATGACTGTGATCAATAATGTTGGGTATCCTAATCCAAATCGCTCTCACTTTAGAAGTACAGATATTTGGCAAACTGCTAGTGGTTCCAATGAATATTTAAAAACTGGTTGGGTTGGACGCTATCTTGATGCAAACTGTCAAAATCCCTACGAGGCAATTGAACATGATTCAAGTCTATCATTAGCATTAAAAGGAAAGCTTAAAAAAGGAATTGCCGTTACTGATCCAAAGCAATTGTTTCAATCTACTCGAGAAAAATATTTCAAAAGTATTGTAGAGCATACTTCTCCAGAGCTACTAGACGAAGACAACCAAGGTTATTTATACAAAACAATGCTAGAAACATATTCTTCCGCAGACTATATTTATGAACGATCTAAGATCTATGAAACTTCTGGGACCTATCCAACAACATCATTTGGTAAAAACCTCAAAGGAGTTGCAGACATGATTGTATCTGGATTAAAAACACGGATGTATTACACATCACTGGGAGGGTTTGACAGTCATGTTAATCAAGAAATGAGTCAAGATCGACTACTCAAAGTATATTCAGAAGCAATTGGCTCTTTTGTCAATGATTTGAAAAAAAATGATCGTTTTAAAGATACACTGATACTTACATTTTCTGAATTTGGGAGACGTGTAAAAGAAAACGGAAGTAAGGGAACAGATCATGGATCTGCAAATAACATAACTGTAATTGGCGGAGATTTAAGACAGGCTGGAATATATAACAACGGACCAAATTTATTGGATCTAGATAAAAATGGAGACATTAGATACGAGGTAGATTTTCGATCTGTCTATGCCACAATTCTTAATAATTGGTTAGAAGTCGATGATCAACAAGTTTTAAATCACTCCTTCGATCGTCTGAACTTTGTTTAAGAAAACCACCGTTTTAGAAGTCCACGCATAAATTGGGTTCAGAATGAAGAATTGTATTTTCTTCCGTAAATTGTAAGAAAATGCAATCAAATGAAATACAGACATCTATTTATTCTACTGGTGCTTTTCGTTACAAGTTGTACTTCAGGTAACACTAAAGTGAGTAGCATTACTAATTCGTCTACTGATTCTTTAAACAATATTACAGGAATTTCATCTAAGGAAGATGCCAATTATTGGTATAATAACAAAGCTGAAATAACGAGTTATAAGCTTACCCAAGCGAGATATGGAGAATTACATGAAGGTACAGCCGTTTTTGTTTTTGTTACAGAGCCATTCTCTCCTTCATCAAATACAAAAGCAGATATAAAGCATGTGGACAATGTTTCCGTATTAAAATTAAATCAAACTCGAAAATTTACAACTGGAGTCTATCCATACTCAATAATGACCAGTACATTTTTTCCATTCAAAAAAGGAGATCATTCGTTAAAAACATCTAGCTCTTGTCAAGAATGGTGTGGCCACACTTATATGGAACTCCGAAACGAAAAGAAGATGTTTGAAGTCAAATTGAACTCTTATTTCGAAGGAGAGAGTTATTCAAATACTAAAATGGATAAAGCACTCTTAGAAGATGACATCTGGTCAATGATCAAAATTCGAAATCAAAATCTTCCAACAGGCAATTTAATGATGTATCCCTCAATGTCGTATAGTCGACTTGCACACATTGATTATAAGCCATATAACTGCGAGCTAACAATTCTTCCTCGTTTCAATTACAATACCTATCAAATACATTACCCTGAATTAGAGAGAACAGTTACCATTAATTATCTTGCTGGAGGAACTTTTGAAATTCAAAGCTGGACAGAAACATATTTAGATGGATTCGGAAGTGACCGAAAAATACTCACAACTAAAGCGGAAAAGATGAAAACCATCAATAGTGCGTACTGGCAAAAAAATCATTTATCCGATTCTACATTAAGAAAAAAATTAAATCTATAAATACCATTAAACCTTTTACGTCTATAACGGTCAAATACTCACAAACAGCAAAAACAAACATTATGAACATGCGCATTTTATCAATCTTATTTACAGCTTTTTTATTCCTTTCTTTTTCAAGTCATTCTCAAAAACACCTAGAATGGGAACGATTGGGTTCAAGAGCAGTTAATTACAAGCTAGACAAGGATATTCTACCTGTTGGATTAAAGGATGGAGGTTTTACCAAACTGAAGATTGCAGTGACTGGAGGGAGTTTAAACATGCATAGAATGGTTGTTATCTATATGAATGGGTCAAAGGAAGAAATTAATCTTCGACATACAT
>JAKVAS010000078.1 GCA_022448165.1 Crocinitomicaceae bacterium
TTCTAAGTGATCTAATACAGTGTCTCCTTGATACCAAGACATCTTGTCAGAATTATTTACTACGTTGTCTCCTTTCAATGCACTAATTGGAATAAACGAGATATTTTGACCTTTGTATTCTCGTTTGTCTAGAAGTTTTTCGAAGTCTTTTTTGATTGAATTAAAAATCTCTTCCGAATAATCAACTAAATCCATTTTGTTAATGGCTACAACTATATCTTTGACGCGGAGTAAGTTGTTGATGAAAAAGTGCCTATTGGTTTGTTCAATTACTCCTTTACGAGCATCAATTAAGATAATTGAAGCTTGGGAAGTTGAAGCTCCCGTAACCATATTTCTTGTATACTCGATATGTCCAGGAGTATCTGCAATAATGTAACTTTTATTTGCAGTTGAGAAATAGATATGAGCAACATCAATAGTTATTCCCTGTTCTCTTTCGGCAACAAGGCCGTCTGTGGCCAATGAGAAATCGAGATAATCATATCCTTTTTGTTTACTTGTTTTCTCAATAGCTTCTAATTTATCTGAAGTTAGAGATTTTGTATCGTATAGAATTCTTCCGATAAGTGTACTTTTTCCGTCATCAACGCTTCCAGCAGTTGCGATTTTTAAAACATTCATATCTTTTTTACCTTTTGTTAAAGGAATTTTTTTGATCAATTATTTTGTACTAATCTTAGTTTTCTTGTAGGAATTAGAAATAGCCTTGTTGTTTTCTTTTTTCCATAGCTGCTTCCGAGCGTTTGTCGTCAATTCGAGCACCTCTCTCTGAAATTGAAGAGTCTCTAATTTCCTGAACAACTGAAGAAATATCAGCAGCATCAGATAAGACTGCGGCCGTACAACTCATGTCACCAACAGTTCTGAATCGAACGATGCGTTCTTCCCAAATTTCATCTTCATCTCGATACACAATTGCATCGTCAAAAGACCAGATCATATTATCTCTTTCAAATACTTTTCGCTTATGTGCAAAATAAATCGAAGGGATTTCGAATTTTTCCTTTTCAATATAAGACCAAACATCTAGTTCTGTCCAATTCGAGATCGGGAATACACGTACGTTTTGTCCAAGTTCGATTTCACCATTTAGCATATCGAAAAGTTCTGGACGTTGTTTTTTTTCATCCCATTGACCAAAATCATCACGAACAGAGAAGATACGTTCTTTTGCTCGAGCCTTCTCTTCGTCTCTACGGGCACCTCCAATACATGCATCAAACTTAAATTCCTCGATTGCATCAAGTAGGGTAGTAGTTTGCAAGGAGTTTCTGCTTGCGTATTTTCCAGTTTCCTCTTTAACCTTTCCTTCATCAATGGATGTTTGAACATTTCTAACGATAAGCTCTAGTCCTAGTTCTTTGACCAATCGATCTCTAAATTCAATTGTTTCTGGAAAATTATGTCCTGTATCAATGTGCATTAATGGAAATGGAATTTTTGCAGGATAAAATGCTTTTTGAGCAAGGCGAACCAATGTTATTGAGTCTTTTCCTCCAGAAAAGAGTAAAACAGGTTTCTCAAACTGAGCTACCACTTCACGGAGAATGTAAATCGCTTCGTTTTCCAATGCGTTTATTATTGCTGTTGTCTTCATTTTTTTAGTTTTGAGTATGAATTCCACATTCTCTATTTCCTAATTGTTTCGTAGGATCGAAATATTTGAATTCGTTTGGTAAATTATTTTGTTTTAGGAAATCATCCAATTCGGAATCTGTCCAGTTGTAAAATGGACTTACCTTTATGATACCATCGTTCCCCTGAGAAACAATATCCAGATTGTCTCTGAAGGCGGTTTGACCTTTTCTTAAATTTGTAAACCACACATCTGGTTGATGTTCAGACATGGCTCTTTTGAATGGCTCCAATTTCACCTCTTCAGAAAAGATTTTATGTTTTGGATCGTCTATTTGCGGAATTCCGAGGTACACGTTTCTGTGTTCTGCAGTCTGTTTTGGAACATATAATTTTACGTTTAAATTTAATTGACAGATTAATTTCTCTGCATGTTTATAAGTGTTTGGGGTATTATATCCTGTATCGCACCAAATTACTTTAATAGATGGGGTAACGCTTGAGACCACATGAAGTATTGAGGCTTCATAAGGACGGAAATTGGTTGTTACTACTGGCCTTTCAGCAAAATCAATAGCCCATTTGACAATCTCAAAAGGTGTTTTGTCTTGCAGTTGCTTGTTTATCTTGTTAATATCTATTTTTTTCATTTTCCCCAGTTTATATTGTTCCAAATACGCTCATGAAAGAAGTAAAGGATCATCTTAGAAATCAATTCAATTGCACCTATAGAAAATGCTAATTTCAAAGTTCCGGTAATGAGCCAAGAAATAAGTACAGTATCCAATGTACCAATTATTCGCCAGCTGATTGTCTTTATAACACTTCGCTTTAACTTCTCTTTAGATTTATTCCTTGGCTTTGTCTTAACAGCCGCATTATATGTCGATTCAAGTATCATTTCAAATTAAAATTCTAAATCCCTATGGGTTTAGTAGGGTAATGGTTTGCAAATGTATATCTTTTTTAGAATAATCATACTATATGTTCGATTTTTATCTGATTATTTTTCGTCAATAATCAGTTTCCCCTATGTATAGAAGGGTATATGCGAATAATTGCTGGAGAATATTGAATAACTTTAATTCAATTAGAGTTGTTGAACTTCGAATTTAGGATTACCCTTATCACCAAACTGATTGTAAAAATCGATAAAGTGTATTTTATAGTAAAATCCTTCTGTTGTTTTTACAAGGTAATTTTGTTCCAAATGAGTTACGTAAGTCCCTCCAGCGTATGTTTTCCAGTCATATCCGATGATATCAATGTCTGAAGAAAAAGGGTAGTTTGACACATCAGCATATTTGATTTCATCGAATGGTTTATCATATACTTCGGCAATTTCAACACCATTTCTAGAGGAAAGTACTCCTGTAACTAAATAAGGGAAGGTAGGCTCAAAAAGATGAGCATATTGTCCGAAGACCAAGTCCCATGTATTTTTCTCTGGTTGAATTTCAATAGCACTGTTTGATTCAAAGGATAAAAATGTAAAATTATATGCTTCATCTTTTTCGATGATCATTGTTGTTTCATTAGTGCCATCCAAATTTGAATAGTGAATTTCATATTCATTAGCATCAACAGAGATAATGTCAAACTTACGGAAGCCTTGATGGACTCCATCATAAGAATAACCACGATTTATGATATAAAAAGAATTTGAATTCTGCCAATCTCCTAAGGCGGTTGAATCAAGGTCACCTGAATTAAGATCATATTTCCATACTGCACCGATTGTGTCTGTAACAGTAGAGAAGTTTGCAATCGGGTTTGCTGCAGCAGACATAGCTTTTGATGTATTTAAGATGACTCTCCATCCATCTATTCCTGTTTCAAAACCGATATCCCAATCTGTTTTTAGATGTTGTTTAACAAATGAGTTTGTACCAAAATCATAATATGCTTGATATCGGTAATCAATTCCCAAATTGATTTCATTGGTAGTTACATCTCCTTCAGCATGGGCGGGAACTGGAATTTCATCTTTTATACAGGAAGAAAAAATACTGACTGCGATAAATACGTATAAGAGTTTTTTCATTTTGTTCTGTCTTTAAATGACTTTTTCAGATTTATCTTCAGCGTTGCAAAGTAGGTTCTTCCTGTACCAACAGAAACAAAGTTAGTTGAATTAGAATGTACACCAGTCGAAGCATTACTTTCTACTTGTGTTATATCTAAAATGTTTTTTGCTCCAACTGTTAGTGATAATCGTTTTTTCCAGATATCCTGAGTAACTGTTAAATCTAATAAGTGATAATCTTGAGTAATCCCTTGTTCTATATTTCCTTCTTCATTAAGGATGAAATTTGGTAGTCTTCCTTGATACTTATAGAACAAAGCAATAGATGTTTTTGACTTAGGAATTGAGTATAGAATTGATGTTTGAATTTCTGGATAAAATAGGTATTGTCCACTTACAGATTCTGATAACAGGTTACTTGCTCTTCCTATCCACCCTAAACCTGCATTAGTAATGATGTTTTTTGTTATTAATTTAGTCGTGAAGCGCACTCCAGTTGATTGAAATTCACCAATATTGACATACGAGAATTTTGTTCCTTCAATGGATGCTAGACTAATTCGATCGGTAATGGTATTGTAAAATCCATTGATTTCACTTTCAATATTCCATTTTTTATAGTTCAATTTTTGCACGAAAGAACTCGAAAAATTATGAGAGCTTTCCGCTCGTAAATTCTGATTTCCAACAATGTTATGATTGATATCTATGAATTCAAAGTATAACTCTTTAATTCCAGGAGCGCGAAAACCTCTAGCATAAGATGCTCTCCAATTCCATCTTTTTGAAAATTTCCATTTCATGTTTAATGAGGGAAGTAGAGGTGGATTATAAGTTGTATTGTATGCATATCGCAATCCAGGTCGAATAATTAACGATTTAATAGGTTGATATTCAGCAGTAGTAAACAATGCAAAATCTCCCTGTTCTTGTCTTGTATCTAATATTCGTTTTCCTAGAGCACTTTCAATTAGAATATCATAACCAACTTGGAAGTTGAGTTTCGCAGAATCCCTGGATGAAGTATAGTTACCACGAAATACCCACTGATCAAAAACGGAAGTATCTTGATCTGAAGGGCTGTTTGTCAACTGACGATCTAAAGTTGTTAAATCAACAAAAAAAGTGTTTTTGATTCGATCATATCGGTTATAAGAGAATAAGGTATTAATCAATCCTTTATTCTTTAGGTTCTTTTTAATAATTAGGCTTTTGTCTATTCGTCGAGTATTGTATTCATCATCAAAAGCAGTTTCTAAATATGGAGCTCTAGGATACCCACGGTTCAGAATGAACTCATTAAAAGCATTCAGTTTAGCTTTTACTAACCAACTGTTTTTATTCCATTGAAAGTATGCACCACCAAATAGTTGTTCTTTCGGTTTCCAAGTCATAAACCGATTTGAATCTGCAATAGGTATTGGATTATTAAATGTTGAATGATCGTCACGCCAACCATCAAATAGGTTTCGTCCTAGTGAGATGCCAAATGAATGAAATCTCCTTCCATAATTTATTTCCCCAGATACATTGTAATGTCCAATGCTTTCGTAATACTTAGAAGCTGATCCATTGACCTGCTTAAAGACGGATTTTTTTGAAATAAGATTGATTACCCCTGCAAGAGCATTCGTTCCGTAATTAACAGATAATGGACCTTCAACGATTTCGATATGGTCAATTTCTTGAAGATTAATTTGACTAATGTCTATATTGCCGCCTAAACGACCAATTACTGGAACTCCATCAATAAGAATTTTTACATTTTCCCCAGAAATCCCTTGTAAAGTCATACTACTTCCAAGGATGTTGTCTTGACTCAGTCGAACGCCTAGCTCATTTCGGAGGGCATCACGTAGGTTTACAGCCCCCATTGCATCTATTTTTTCTCGATCAATTACCTTGATTCGATGCACGGAATTTTCAGCAAGTTGTTTATTGTATTGAGCAGTAACTACGACTTCTTTTTGTTGTAAAACATCATCAATTAAGAAAAGTATTATTTCGGGTTGAACGTTAATAATAGTATCTATCGTTTTAAAACCTAAACTTTGTGCTTGAATACGAACTGATGAATGATTTGTAATAACATCTGAAGAGATAAGAATTTGACCTTCTAAATTTGATAAATCACGAGATAAACTTTCTCCTTTTATGGAATAAGTATACGTTTTAACATCAACAATTGATTCGCCTTGTTCACTGATGAACTGGACTTTCATTTGGGCAATTCCAGTAATAGTAAATAATGTTATAATTACAAGAAGGAGATACTTAGTTTGAATGCGTTTCATGCGAATATTTTTTACAACAAAACCGTTAACCTTAAGGATTAACAGTTTTGATGTTGTAATATAGCGGTTAGGTTAAGCCTCTACGAAAAAGAGCTCTCTGCTCACTACGGGCAGAGAGCTTCTACCTAAAAATAGTCAGTGCAACGACTATATAACTACGAGTTTTTGGCTTGTAAGGCCATTTTTTGTTCTTACTTGAATGAAGTAAGTTCCGGATAGAAAGTTATTTGTAGAGATTGGATATGTAATAAATCCAGTCTCGTTAATTACATCATTAAATACTTGTTTTCCTGAAAGGTCTACTATTGAAAGTTCAATAGATTCGGCTGTTGAATTAAGTACAATTGTAGCTTGATCTTTTGCTGGATTTGGGTATACACCCAAAGCTGTAATGTCATTTACCTCATCAATAGATGCACTTGAAACTAGTTCTTTTCCAAATACTACTTTTCCAGTAGAAGTACCTTCAAATTTGGAGAATATTAGATGCCATATGTCTCCAGCTTGATCCTGCACAAAGTAAGATAGGTCAGGAACAATATCATATGCAAAAGATGACATGTTAAATGATTTCCAATCCCATCCAATTACGTTAATTACTGAGTCTATCATATAATCTGTATATGCAGCCGTTGTTGGATCAATACCGCTAGCTTCTCTTACGTAAACTCCATTGTTTGCTAGAACTCCTGTAACACCGTAATGAACTCCAGGGCCTAATTCAGCAATATATTTTGTAAAAACAATATCCCAAGTATTGTTTGCTGGTTCTCGATCAATTGTAATATCGTTTACGATTGAGTAATAAGCGAAATTCTTATCGGTGAAATCTCCCTTTGTTACAGTGGCGGAAACTTCATTTGAACCGTCTAAGTCGGCATGTTTAAATGTATATACGCCACTTATTAAACTTTCGAACATCACTTTTTTGTAACCTCCTGAGGAAAGCTTAATTATGTTAATTGAATCTCCATTGATATGGTGTGTTACAGGGTTGTAAATTCCCCATCCTAGATCAAACGGATTAGCTGTGTTTACTGATTGATCCACAGCCCCAATAAACCATGATGTTTCACTGTTGTGCATTGCATTCCAAATCATTCCAGTTGTATCAACGCTTGCCCAATCTGTTCCATTTGGATATACGTATACTTCGGTTCCTGTATGCTCATTCGTTCTAATTGAGGCACCGTAACCGCTTAAGTCAAATGCAAGATCCCAATTTGTATTGTCGATATTTGCTTGCTCGTCATTTGCTAATGAATAATAAGACTCGTTTACATAACCAGGAAGCATCGAAATTGAATCATCAACCAATTGCGCTGAAGAACTGAATCCTATTCCGACAATCATTCCTAAGAGTATTCTTGTTTTCATTTCTTTTTTTGAGCAAATCTCGTTACTCTTCGTTGAAGAGGCAATACCCTATTTATGGTATTTAAAATGATTCTAAATAAGTTCTATACTCTGAATCCTTTGATAGGGTTGATTTATTTAGATTAATTGTTCTTCTATCCTTTTCTAAAGGATATCGAAAAATACCGTAAAGAAGGTATAGGGAAACAGCTAATAACAGTCAGTTTTTATATAGCCGTTTTTTTCATAATCGGAAATGGAAACGTTAAACGTTGATTTGGATATGGAATTGAGTAGGCTGAGTACATCTTCTTTCATTACAATAGATCCGCAAATCATGAATATTGTTTCCGATTTGAGACAGTCTTTGATAAAACTTTCATCTTCTTTGAGTTTATCTTGAACATATGTGGGTTTTGTTTCTTTTTCAGCCGAGAAAACAGGTTTAAATGAAGAAATTCGTTTACGTTTAGTTGATTCGATTATTTGAGTTTCAAATACATTCAGTGCTTCTTTCGATTTTCCACCCCAATATAGATGGAATTCGACCTTATTGATATTTTCAACTGCCATTCCAAGAAATGGAGCTATTCCTGTTCCATTGCAAATTCCTACAATACGCTTGGCATTCGAAGGAAAATGAAAAGTCTTATTAGGCTGGATTCGAGCTGAAAATCTTTCATTAATGTCGAGTTCACTGAGATAGGTAGAGCAAATACCAAGTGAATGTTTACGAATACTAAGTAGGATATTTCCATTCATCGTTTTTCCAATAGAATAGTGACGTTCAACTTTGTCGATTGAAGGTTTTATTGCTATTAAATCACCAGATTTAACTTTTTTATTGTTTGAAGCTAATTCAATCGAATAGGTTTGATTGTTTTGTTCAGAAGGAAGGGATTTTGAGAGTATTTTAAAAGTTTCAAGTTTTGCATGATCTTTACTTGAATTATTAAGATTAACCTCTATGGAAACTCCAAATTGTTTTGACCATTCTGAAATCCAAGAGTTGAATTGTTGTTTGGATTGTCGATCAATTCGATGAATTGGAATGAATTCAGAGGCAGTATCGGATTGTTTTAGAGATTTTTCGACATCATCTGCATATTTGCAAAATTGAGGATAATTAGTTGAACCAAAACCAATAATTGTATAATGAAATGGAGATTTTTGGTCAATGTCATTAAATTTTTTGATAAAGTTTTTCGCATTTATCGGAGCCTCTCCGTTTCCATAGGTAGATGTGAAAATTATAAGATGTTCTAGGTTTGAATAGTAGGTGTAGTTATTCAAGTCGTCTAAATATACTTTTTGATTTTTTTGAATTAATGATTGTTGGAATTGCTTAGCAATCCTTAGGGTGTTTCCACCTTCAGATCCAACTAAAATGATCATAGGACTTTCTTCTTTGTTAAAAGAGTTTTTTGTCTTCCCTTTGAGTCGTATCAAAGTCATTCTAAATCCAGAGTAGATGAAAAAGAGAATATTAAGTGATGCCATACAAAGTATTATTGCCCAAACAAGACTTCCTTTTCCAGTATGTAGATTATAATTTAGTTTTTCAAGGACGGTGAATTTATCAACGTTTTCACTACTTATAATTTTTCCATTAAACTGGTTTATAATGACATCTTTATCATGAAGTCTTACTTGAAAATAATCTTCTAAATCTTTAGAAAAAGGGAATTGGATTAGTTCAACATCAGACAATTTTGTATTTCGGAAGAATTTAAATTGGTCTTTTTTGAGTACAGGAGTTTCAGTCATTGAATCAAAATCAATGGAATGATTTATTTCTTGTTTATCAGGAAGTAATCCGAAACGATCCATTGAAAGGTAGGTTCCTGTTAATGCAATTACAATTATAATCAGGAGTGACATTCTTCCAAGCCAAACATGCCAGTATTGTGAGAAGTTATCTTTCGTCACTTTGGAGAAAAAATGTTTAATACCTAGTTGTCGTTTGATAATTAGAATCGTTCCAGAAATAGCTATAAGCAAGAGTAGAAATGAAGTGATTCCAATTGCTGTGCGTCCAATATTTCCAAGGAACAAAGATCGATGTAGTGTTCTTGAAAAGGAAAATAATGCAGATTCACCTTCATCTTGAAGTGAGGCTATTTTTTTTCCAGTTTTCGGATCAGCATAAAACTCTTCGTAATCACCATTTTCTGTGATTACTGATAATTGAAGAAATTCATTTTCTCCGATTTTTAATTCAATTATTTCTTCAAAGTTTGATTCTAAAGTTGTTATTAATTGAGCAATAGATATTTCAGAGGCATTATTTATATGGCATTCACTTAGTTCCGTTTGAATTGGTTTGAACGACAAAATCACGCCAGTTATTGACGTGATTGTGAGGAATAGAAAAGAAAATATGGCGAGGAGCAAATGCGCTCTTCGCCAGAAGGATAAAATCATAGTGTATTTTTCACTTATTGAGGAAGCATTCGTACATATCTAATGAATCCTTTTCCATTAAACTTTTTTTGAAGGTTGGCAGTAGTTAGCGAAAATTCAATATCCTGCTTGTAATAGTTTTTTGCTTCTACAGCGCTTTCAAATCTGAGCTTATAACCATTATCTATTTTTGATTGATCAATTCCTATTACCTTCATTGATCGTTCACCACCGCTTAGTGTACTTCCAGTTATCCCATCAAGCTTTGTTCGCTTTTTTCCATAAAATTTCCACCATGCGGTTATTTCATAATACCATTCTTTATCATCCCCTTGAACATATAAAGTCTTTTCGTATTGACCTTTCGGGTTGATTAAAGATACAACTACGTAAGCGCCTTCACCTTCATAGTTAGCCATTTGGATTAGGCATTTATACTTTTTATTTGTGGATCCTGCGAATGAGCTTAGGATACAAAGTCCAATGATTAAAATCGAATAATTAAAAATACGTTTCATGAATTTATTTTAAAAAGTCCAAGGAAATTCGTTCTTGTGTAAGAAGTTCATTTTCGTTCGCTAAATCAAAAGCCGTTTCTTCAAATGGCGTAAGAAGTTGTTTATCTGCTCCAGCTTCCACTAATTTCTTAATTATAGAATCGTCTTTTGCGGTCATAGCAGCAAGATGGAGAGGGGTTAAACCATTTTCGTTTTTTGCGTTAATATCTATGTTTTGTGATAATAAAATTTCTAAAATATCAAGATTATTTCTTTTTACAGCAAGGTGTAATGCATTTTCTGACTTGTTATTTTTACCGTTAATATTCTTAGTGTTTTCGGCTAAAAATTGGACAATTTCTCTTGAGTTACGAGAAACGGCATTGAGAAACGGCATATTACCCTTTTTATCTTTCTCAGATAATTGGACACCGTGTTTGATAAAGAAGTTAAATACATCTATGTCCTCACAATTACTAGACAAGTAATGGAGTGCGGTTTTTCCTTTTGAGTCTGTTTCGGTCATTGATAATCCTAAGGATTTAAGATATTGATAGGTTTCAACAGAATTTGTTGTTCCTCTAGTTCCTTTGCATGCAAATATTACTGCGGCACTGTTATTAATTTTGGGATCAATGCCATATTTAATCAAATATTCCATGAGCTTCTTATTTCCCGTTTTTGCTGCATAAACGAAAGCATTGTTTCCGAATTTATCTAATTGGTTTAACGAGAGTCCTTTTTCCTCGAAATATTTGATCTTTTTCGGATCCTTTAAATGCGGGATTAATAATAGTAATGGAGTGGCACCATCTCTATTTTTTTCAGTTTCAAGTTTTGCTCCATTTTCTATACATAAATCATATAAATCCAGATTTAATTGTCCTGTTGTTGCAGCAAAATTGACTAAGCTATAACCATGATCATCAATTAAGTCCGTTTTCGCACCTTTTTCAATGAGCTCTTTCATGAACTGAACATCGCCACGATAGGCTGCCCAAAAAATTGGTGTTCTGCCGTCATGAGAGCGTTTGTTTACTCCGTTTCCTTCTTGATCAAGAAGAAACCAAATTGTTTGATGAGACACCCGTTGGATAATTGCCCATGTAACGGCGTCAAACTTGTATTCGTTGAATTCTGAAGGATCATTTCCTTTTTCTATTTCTTCTGCTACCTGCTCAATTGAAGGGTTTTCTTTCCAGTAGGCCCTATTAAGAAATGGGTTATCAGATTGGCCTAAAAGCACTGTTCCAATCAGAATAAATAATGATATAAGACTAATTCGCATGATATAGGATCTTATTTGATGAATGATTCAATGGTTTTAGTGATCTTTTTTGGTTTTGTGGCAACATCCATAGCAAATAATAACTCATATAGGTGTTTGCCTTCTACTTTAGATGCTAGCTCTAAACTTTTGCCGCGCCCATAAACGTCATCCCATGCTTTTCTCGCTTCTGCCCAAAATGCATGATTATCTTTCCACCAGTTTTGAGCTGCTTGACATTTACTCTTTTCAACACGAACATAAGTATTGTATCCTTTTTCTTGGGCGATTAGTTGATCGGCTTTTCCTTCAATACGTACAATTTTGTCATTGTCTTGGTCATGAATCCATCCGTTTTCAGTAATCTCATGTCTGTTTCTACGGACAGTTACATTATAGTCACTTCTTTGCGTATATTCTCTTCTTGGGAGTGGTGCATCGGTTGTATTTTCCCAAAAACTTTTACCATCTACATGGACCCACGTTGCAGAACCTTCATATCGCGGACTATCGTCTACTTGAAATACCTGCTGCGTCCATTGTCCTTTTACTTCGTCAGCTGATTTTGTTTCATAGTTCCATTGATTGTCGCCATTGTACATGTAAAATTCAGTGTTTTCATATGTCCAGTCTTGACGCCAATGTTTAATTATCATGGGATTTGTAGGATCTCCAACAATAAGTAGGTGTTGAATGACTATTTTCCCTTCTGAATCTTCAACCAGTTCTGCCCATTCAAGTGCTCCAACTTGTTTCTTTTTGGATGGAATATATGTTGAATCTTCAGAATAAGAGAACGTTTCTGAAAAATTGAATCCTACTTCATAACATCCACACATGCTTTTAATAGCATTTCTATCTTTTTCGTGTTTATTATCTTGGGAATAACTAGCGTTTACAAAACCTAGAATTACTAAGATTAAAAGTGCTGATTTTTTCATTTTACTATTTATGACATTTCTATGACAAACGTAATTGACGTAAATGGAATTCACGCTATTTTATTTAGAATAAATCCAGATAACAGTTAAAAATACCCTTTTTAGGGTATCAAATTTATAATATAAGATTTAGTTAATTCTTTCAATATAACAGGGATACAAGAATACCGCATAAAGGGTATTGTAGTTGATATGAAAGACTTTTAGATTTGAGTTTTATTTAGAATCATTATAAACAATGTTAGAGAATTCACTTTTAGAGACGCAAATAATAAATCAAAACGACCATCTAACTAGGGAGTTTTTATTGGAAGCAAAACCATCTGTTGTTATAGATTTTTTAATAGCCTCTCATTGGAGGTTTAGACATGAGTTGATACCAAGGATTGAGCAAAACTTTATGGGGTTAATTAAACTACAACCTAACAAGGCATCACTTCCAGTTATTTTCAATTTGTTTTTGAAATTTCAATTGGCTTTGAATATACATATGGATATTGAAGAGAAAACAGTTTTCCCGGATTTTTTGCAGAAAAAGAAGAAGCGTTTTATGGATTCAGTATCACATGATAATCATGAACCTTTTTTAAGTGAAATTATTCAATTGTTAGAACGGTCGGATTATTCGGTTAATCCGTTTTGTCAGCTTCTTATCCAGAGATTAACTCAGTTTGAAAAAGAACTTAGAGAGCATGCTTGGATTGAAGAAAAGATAATTCATCAACATTAATAAGTCTAATCAGATGAAAGCAAATCATACTGTTATTCATGCCAATTCTTTTGGCTACGTATCAAGGTGCAATTGTTGTAGAGATTTACAATTGTGTCTTGGAAATATCGTTCTTGTTTTAGGTCAGAACGATTTTGAGAGTTTTAGGAGTAATTTTTT
>JAKVAS010000079.1 GCA_022448165.1 Crocinitomicaceae bacterium
GGAATCCTGGTAAACAAACCATTTGATCAAATCTCACATGACGACTTTACTACTTGCTATCAAGTAAATGTAATCGGAGTAATGGAAACTGTTCAGGCAGCAATTCCTAAAATGCATTCGGCTCATATTATTAATATTAGTTCTATTGGAGGCTTCCAGGGATCGGTAAAGTTTCCAGGACTTACAGCCTATTCCACATCAAAAGCTGCGCTATGCAGTTTTACTGAATTATTTGCAGAAGAGTATAAAGAAACTGAAATTAAAATGAACTGTTTATGTCTTGGGGCAGCACAAACAGAGATGTTAGAGGAAGCTTTCCCTGGGTATGAAGCACCTGTTTCTGCTGAAAAAATGGCCGAATATATTGTTGACTTTTCTCTTAACGCAAATCAATGGATTAATGGGAAAATTATTCCTGTTTCTCTAAGTACTCCGTAATTTTATTTAATTCCTTGTTACTTATTTTAACAAGCGCATTATCAGGAAAAAGCAACGCACTTTTGAGGAAACGAAAAAATAAAAAACAACTAACAGAATCTGAAGTTATCGCATTAGCGAAGCAGGATCAAGTGTATTTTGGTACGTTGTACAATAAGTATTTTGATCAAATTTTCCGTTTCGTTTTCAAGAAACTAGGCGGTGATGAAGAAATAACGGGTGACCTTACCCAACAAACCTTTATGAAAGCAATGGCTAACATACAGAAATATGAGGATCGCGGTCTTCCTTTTTCCAGTTGGCTATATCGTATTGCACAAAATGAAGTACTAATGTTCTTCAGAAAACAAAAAAAATCATTTACCGTTGCCATTGATGAAAATAAAGTTGTCGGGTTAGCTTCTGAAGCTTCACTTTCATCGAAATATATGTCTCAACAAGATCAAGAAAAATTAATTGAATTATTAAACCATCTTGATGCAAACCATCTTGAATTGATTGAATTAAGATTCTTTCAAGAAATGAGTTTTAAGGAAATTGCTGATATATATTCCATCAGCGAAGCCAATGCTAAGATGCGAACTTATCGTATCTTAGAGCGTATAAATAAAACTTGGACGAACGACGTATGAGAAAGTTCAAATTAAATACTGAAAAAAAATCCTTGACTCCCTCACAGGAGCAGATTAATCGTCATAAGGATTTCTCTCGTCTTCACCATGATTATGAGAAGTTGACTAAGCGTGGAAAAAAGCCGCTGTACCGAGATCCCAAAATGCTTTTATTCTTCTTCATCATTGGAATCATACTTTTGTTAATCTTCCTTGGAGAAATATAATGTTATTTCTTTCTATCGTTTGATTATTAGACAAAACGAAATTATCAATTCTCCATTTTTTCGTAACTTGATCCTAGATTTTTGATCATTGAAAAATACAGTAATATTCATTTTCCTGCTAAGTTCATCCGTAATCACTTTCGGACAGGATATACATTGGTCTCAATTCAGTGATAATCCAATCTTTCAAAACCCTGCAAACACAGGTCATTTTAATGGTGATATTCGCTTCATTGGTAACTACAGAGATCAATGGAGAAGTGTAACCAAACCCTTCAGTACAATATCTGCATCCGTCGACACAAAACTTAATAAACACAAAAAACTTGGGTTTGGTGGCTTATTATTTCATGATGTTGCTGGCGATGGACAATTTAGAACTATTGAGCTTCAACTGAATGCTGCATACACGCTAAAACTCACTTCTGATTCAACTCACTGCATTCGCCCAGGTATTAATGCAGGCATGAATCACAGACAACTAAATGTTGATCAATTTTATTTTGACAATCAATTTGATGGAATTCAATTTAACCCTGGAGCTTCTAGTAATGAAATTTATCAAACAGATCGAAATAGTAATTTCTCAATTGGAACTGGATTCATTTATGAATATTATCGTAATAAACGATTCAATATTACCAGTGGAGTGAGCTTCTTTAACCTTAACCGACCTAATCAAGGTTTTTTTAATACGGAAATCAAGCGCGACATTCGCTTCAACTTCTTTGCTAACGGAATATATGAAATTGGATTTGACTGGGATATTTTACCCGCTTTTCAGTTTAACCTCCAAGGAGTTTATAGAGAGCTTTTAATCGGATCTAGAGTGAAATATACTGTCATTAATAGACTAGGAGAATACCGAGCATTTTATAGCGGGCTATTCTATCGTAATCGTGATGCTATGTTTCTTTCTCTTGGTATGGATTATCAACAATGGTTTTTCGGACTCAGTTATGATGTAAACTTTTCTAAACTTGTCCCTGCAAGCAACGGCCGAGGTGGCTTTGAAATTGCTATTCGTTATATTATGTATCGTTTTAAACCTAAAAAGATCATTCACCGCATATGTCCAGACTACATTTAGTCCTATTTTTTATCAGCATCAGCTTTTTGGGAGTTTCTCAAGATAACTTATCAAAGTATCTAAACTTTGCTAAAGAGCAATACGATAAAGGAGACTATTATTATGCTCTTGAGTATTACGAAAAAGCAATGCAAATTGACTCAAATACTATTGATATTCTATGGAATTATGCCGAAACATTGAAAGCTTATAAAGACTATCGAAATGCCGAAATTTACTATGCAAAAGTATACGATCGAGAAGAAGCCCAAATATACCCTGCGAGTCTTCTTTATTGGGGATTAATGCAAAAACAAAATGGTAAATACGAGCAAGCCCTACTAACTTTCAAAAAAGCTAAAAAAAAGTACTATAAAAACAAAAAAGGGTATTTGTACAAAAAGGCAAAACAAGAACTAATTAGTACGGTCTGGGCTGCATCTTCTGTTATTGATACTGCAAACGTTTCATTCGAGCGACTTCCTGAAACCGTAAATACTAAGAATTCTGAATTTGGACATGGAATCTACAACGGTTCTTTGATCTTTTCGAGTCTACGCGCTGATTCTATCAACTCAATTGAAGAAGTATACAGTAAATCCTATCGGACCCATCTTTATTCCAGTAAAAAAGAAGATATGAGCTTTGTGGCTTCTGAGCGCATGAAGGATCTATTCGTTGAAAAACTAAATACAGGAAATGGATCATTTTCATTAGATGGAAACCGGTTCTATTATAGTCAGTGTACAGAAAAAGGATACAACTACACTTGTAAAATCATGGTTGCCCAATACAACAATGGAAAATGGTTTTCGATTGATTCTTTAGGTGAGATTATCAATGAACCTTATACAAATACTACCATGCCGTGTATTGCGCAAATTGGAAATGAAGAGGTTCTAATCTTCGCATCAGATCGTGAAGATGGAAAAGGCGGTTTAGATCTGTATTTATCAAAAATCAGAAATGGAAATCAATATTTAAAGGTTAGAGCAATCAAATCGCTCAATTCTCTAGATAATGAAATAACCCCATGGTGGGATTCAGACAATCAACGCCTCTATTTTTCATCTTCTTGGCATAGTGGTTTTGGAGGATATGATATCTTCTATTCAGAGAATAAAAATGGACGTTTTGAGCCCCCGACTAATATTGGACTCCCTTTTAATAGTTCAGCCAATGATCTTTACTATTTCAAACAAGAAGACTCTTCGTACATAACATCAAATCGAATAGGTGTTCTATATAGTAAAAACCCTACCTGCTGCAGTGATATATTTGTCGCTAAACCACCAAAAAAAATCATCCCTCCAACAAAAGAAGAATCATTAGCTGATCTCAATAAACGACTTCCTGTCACCCTCTATTTTCACAATGACATTCCTAATCCAAAAAGTAGAGATACTGTAACAACTCTGAACTATATGACAACCTATGCGGAGTATACTAAGATGCTTGATAAATACAAAAAAGAATATTCCAAAGGATTAAATGTCGAAAAGTCCGAAGGAGCAAAAGAAGATATTGAAAGTTTCTTCATTGAATATGTAGATAAAGGTGTTTCTGACCTTTCACTATTCAAAAAATTGCTTTTAAAAGAACTAGAAAGAGGGGCAAAAATCAACATTACAGTTAAAGGATTTGCTAGTCCATTAGCCAAAACAGATTACAACGTAAACTTAACCAAGCGAAGAATATCCTCTCTAGTTAATCATATGCGAGAAGACCGTGATGGTGTTTTTGCTCCGTATCTAGACGGAACAGCAACAAATGGAGGTAGAGTTATTTTCTCTCAGATTCCTTTTGGTGAATACACCGCTAATCAATTAACCAGTGATAATCCCAATGATGTACAAAACTCTATCTACTCTAGGTCAGCAGCTATCGAAAGAAAAATAGAAATTCAAAGTGTTAGCTATTTGGAAGAAAATGAATTTGCTTTAGTTGCTAAGCAGCCAGTTTTTGATGCAGGAGCCATTAAACAGGGAACAACCATTAAAACATCATTCATTATAAAAAATAAATCTAATAACCCTATAGAAATAGAGTCCATTCGGGTTCCATGCGATTGCATTACATCAAAAGTGGAAACAACAAAACTTCAAGCGAATGAAGAAACAACTGTTTATATGAATATTGACACTTCCAACTTAACTGATTTCATTGTAAAATCCGTTTACGTAAAATTAAAAGGCATTGATGAAGAATTACAATTAATCGTTACTTCTCAACTATTCAAATAACTGTGTAACACATATAATTATCTCTATAAAAGAGATTTAAGCAACAATAAAAACACTTTAAACCGTCCGTTTATCCAATATTTGAAGCAACTCATCGATTCTTTTAACTAATGTTTAATAGAATCAATAAATGCGCAAAAAATAATGGTAATTTACTTTCCAGTTAACTAAAAAAACATCAGACAAAATGGGAAAGAAAGATGATTTAATTGCGAAATATCATGCAGAAATGGATGAGTTGAACATCAATTATGACGCTAAATTATTTGAAAAAGTAGTCACAGGTTGTGGACCATCTATTTACAATGCTGATGCCGCTACCGTTTCGGGATCTGACCCTTCCGAATTGACCACTGTCAAAAACAATTTTTTAATTAGAAAATTGGGTTTAGATGAAAGTCATGATCTAGACGGAGCTATTGCCTCGACAATTAATATACTAGGAAAGTCAAATCGAAACAAATATCGAGCGATTTTCTACTACCTACTCATGGTTCATTTTAAAAAAGAAAGTGTTTACGCATAAGTAAAGACTCTTTTAATGTTTAAAAGTCCTTTCTATTCTTAGTAAGGACTTTTTTTGTATCCACGAAACAAACTTTAATACATAAAAAACGAAGCGCTGCTATTCCATCTTTTGATTTCATAACAGCGCTATTCGTATTGGCTTGACAAGTGTAAGTTATCTCAATAAAAAATTATGTACCCTGCAAGTCAACTTGTCGAGCTGCCATGAAAAACTTTAAAACACGTTCTCCGATTCCGGGTACATCGACGTGTATCAAATATACACCTCCAGCAACTGGAATTCTTTTATGGTTATTCAAATCCCAATCAAGTGATGTTATCGGGCTATCCTTCTTAAATGTTCTTATCAATTTCCCATTCACTGAATATATTCGAATAACACAACGTTCAGGAAGGTTCGTTATTTTAACACGAGTATCCAATCGACTATTCTCATACTCGGAATATGCGTTATAAGGATTTGGCACCACATTTATCATTCGCAACGCTTCGGCGAGCTGATCTGAACTTCCTGTAACCGTGCGTATATCATCCATATTCCATGAATACATAGGGCGTCCATTATTCTCTCCGGAACCTACAAAGTTTTTATATTCTCTATTCACACGTAACGAAATTCGAACATCACAAGGAAACACTGTCTTCTCACCTGCACTATTCACGTTAAAAGAATATCCTGGAGTCAATACAGGGAAACCTATCCAGCCTATACTTTGATAGAAATTAAGTTTATCCACAGTAGCAGTTGGTTGGTTACGAATAACCTGCATATCCTGATATACCCTATTAGTTAAAACATCATTATCTGTATCGGGGTTATATTCCGGATAATCATAAATAGACGCATAATTATTTACCGTTTTGTTCTTGTAATTAAATATATATATCGGTTGCATTCCTCCCATTAATGGTGTTGTACCAACAACATCATTAATTCTATCCGTAGGATTCCAAATCATATCAGATCCATTCTCATTTACAAGAAAAGAATTTTCACCAAATGCCATATGTAAACGAGCTCCAGACTCTAAATCAATAGCATAGCCAGGAAACCATCCCATACCATAGGTATTCGACCCATCGGGAACTCCGTTTCGATCAACACTCAAACTTTGTCTTAGATCCCCAGGGCGAGCATTTCCAATATTCAACAAAGTATCTCTTCCTAGTTCAATTACTGCGCATCGCGTCCATTTCGAAGGGTCATTTGTTAAAATGATATCTACACTAGGTAAATAACTTATAGAAGCTGAATTCCTAGGAGATACCGGATTCGGATATCTGTAATAAGCCATTGGAGCGTAATCATTAGAATATCGTGTTAATTTATGCGGAGCAAACCCACCATCTAAAAACTCTTCATACAAACGATCAGGATCAGCTCCTATTTGGTCACCATAGAAACATGGATCATAATAATTAGGGTTTGACGGAATACAGTCCCCTGGAATCTGTGGCTCATAATCTCCTGATTCAATCCAATTCGTAGGTGAGAATGAATTGTCATCTTGCACGAAACTCAACCATGGTTGTGAGCTATCAGCAAAAGAAATAGAAGAACTAATAGGTCTATTTGTATAAACCTCAGAAAAAACACTTGTATCTCCATCAGGCATAAATGCATTCTCTTGTTGAATCTGAACTGAAATTCCCCATTTAGCAATTATTTGCTCATTATCCACTGTAATAGTTGATTGGGATCTAACAGAATCAATTACCTCTCCATTCTTCTTGTCATAATGAATAATCGTCCATGACGCATCATTTGCTGCGTTGAAATTTAACGTAGGTACATAATCTCTAAATTTACACTCAAAATATCCTCCTACTAAGTTTAATGGGTCAACAACCTTTACATTAATTGGACCTCTTCCATAATTATATGAAGGATTCTCCATAAAGCCATTTTCAAAAATATATGATTCAGATGACGAAGTAAATTCTAATGATCTTCCTCCATTTCCATGACCATCCAATCTCGTAATAATTGGAGTTGAACCATAAGCAACATTCTGTTGCGTCCCGTCAGCTTCTGGCATCGGGTTATGAGGAACACCTTCCATTGACTTAATCGCAGTTCCATCAAAACTCAATCGAGAAGAAATGTATGGAATTTTCTGTCCATCCAAAGAAGGAGATTCATATTTTTTGAACTCATTATGGGCATAAGCTATTGCGATAAAGTAGTATTTCTTATGATTAACCAATTGTCGGTCTCCTGATGCAAAAGCATCTTCCGTAATCAAAAATGAATGCTTAATTCCTTTATTTTCACCGTCAACTCTTTCAATTGGAACAGGGAATCCCAGCCCTTCGTCGAATTCAAAGTTTACCAATCGATCAATGTCATTTTCAATATCACATTGTCTGATCAAACGAGCTTTTTCCGGGCTCAATAAATCAGATATCGTTGCATCTTTATCTACCATTTGATAAATTTGATAACCTTCGAATTTATATGTTTTATCATCTGCCGTCCATTGCGGATCTGTAATATTTATATCATCTACTTCCTCGTAAGTCTCTAAATAGTTATTTGAAGAACTTGGGTTTTCTAATGTTAGAATTAATTGATTTTCTAATTCTTGAATCCTCAATTTAGGAGCATCGGGAGGAGTTAGAATTCTAAAACATGCATCGAACAATGCCTGAGCTTTAGTATCTGCTCTCTTCATTGCTTCAACAGAAGAATATGCACCTTCTGTCCCTCTTCCATAAACAATTCCAACCGTAATATTATTCACTGCACCAGGACGTAAAGTAAAAGGCCCAGCTGACTGAACCATTCTTCTATCCCCGACATCACTCGATTCGCTCCCTGAAGCGTCATTCTGAAGTTCAGTCCAATTGAAGCTTGTAGGCTCCCCTTGTGTACCCCAATCCAATGGATCTGAGTCACCTGGAAACATATATTCGCATAATGTCTGAGTCGCACCTGGAGTTCCTGCATAACCTAAACCTCCAAAAAACATCTGAGAACCATTTGCCCAAGCCCCACTCATATAATTGTAAAATTCAGATGCATTTTCTGGATCCGAATACGGATATCCAGACGTACCAGTGTAATAGGTAAATCGACGCATCCCAAACCTTTCATTATCAGGTATTAAATCTCCATAACCTACACCAACACCTCGATAAACAATTCCATCACCTGCTAATGCTTCTTCAACAGTTGGAGTAACCCAATCACCTAGAGTTGAATCATACCAAGGCCCAGGGTTATCAATTCCATCTGGATCTTGATAAGGTCCTTCAAAAAAATCACACCCTATAGCTGGTGGATTGTCCCCATATCCAAGATTACCTGCATTTCCATCATCATATTCTTCACCATTGTATGTAAAGCCGAGACCACGCGAAACATCACATCCTACATAGTCATCAGTTGCCCCTCCAATATCCGCATCTAAATACTGCGAAAAATAGGTGTTCTCTAGTGTTTGCGTTCCTCTATTAATTAACTCATAATTATAGAAAGTCATTCGATTCACTTCATCATTAGTTGCAAAAGCAAAAGCTTGCGCACGAATTTCCATTCCAATAGGATCTCCATTTGTTTCAGTATGAATATTCCCACGATCATTAAATACCCACCAATTGGTTTCATCACCATACAGCGATATTCTGCGGTCCACTCCACATTCAATATCATTTCTTCCAAGAATATCATCATACCAAGGATAATCTCCATTTTCAGGGTCATAATTCAAATCATGATCATGATCATAAAATGGTGCCAGATACCTATCCTGATTCATCGATACATCACCGTGGGCAGGCCAATTAAATATTCGATTCAATTCGTCATTCGTTGGTTCAATAATATCATCAGTACATATACCTGTCCCACCTGGGGCACATGCATCCCACCAAATTGCATAACGAATGACCTCAGCTTTACGTATCGTATAAAATTTATCATACGATTCACAAACCTCCTGGCTAATTGCTGCCGGTCCAAAGTCATAAGTACCACCTGGGCCAATAGGTTCCCCATATACAATGGATCCAGACCCAGCATTAACGGTTAAAGGTCCTGCCCAAAAATCTTGTCCATCTCTAAATTTTATAGCGGCCAGCTTTAATTGTCCTGTAACATCTGTCCCCCCCATCCATAATGCTCCTGAAAAAATAACTTTTAATCCACTTCCTTTAGGAATTTCATAAGCAGCAGTTCCATTATTACGATTCTGGAACATACTTCCTCCTTGATCAATTAGTGCACTAACATCGTTAAAACTCATAGTGATTCTTGCACTCGATGGAGCACATCCCGCTCCTTTAGCAAGGTTGGTTTCCATTGATTTATTATGAATTCCATTCTCTTGATCCTTTATGCTGTAATATGCTTGGACGTCTCCATACCAAAATAGAAAGAGCCCAATTAGCATAATTATTATTCTGTTTGTCATAGCTACTGGTTTAAATGTTCGACATCGAATTAATTATCGTATTCATAGCAATAACATGAGAATCCTAGAATATTATCTCTTAAAAACATCAGATTTACATCGCCATATACACCTAAAAACAAAAGGTAAAAACACTTTAATCAACACATTACAACACAAGATCAGTACAACATCAGTTTTAAACACCTCTGTAACAATTTGCATTTACATGTCTACCAGAATGGAAAATCTAGAGAATATCGTATTTTTGCCCACAATACTTATGTCAACAATTACAGAAATAGCCCCAACCCCAAAAGTTCGCCTTCGATTTATCGACATGGCTAGATCCGTTGCTATTCTCTTAATGCTAGAAGGACATTTTGTTGATGACGCACTCGATCCGATATACCGTGATCCTGAAAACTCCATCTATTCTACATGGCTATTTATTCGTGGATTTACAGCCCCTGTATTTTTAACCGTTACGGGATTAATATTTGTTTATCTCTTATTAAAGAATCGTGAATTTTCATTTAGAGAAAACCTACGAGTACGGAAAGGGTTTAAGCGGGTAGTTGAATTATTCTTCTGGGGATTTATCGTCCAATATTATGCATTTCATGTATTAGAATGCATAGCTACTGGAATATTTACCATCCTAGTTATTTACGGATTGTATAAACTCATTAAGGTTATTCCATTATGGTTCTATTTCTTTTCGATGGGAATTTTAGCATTTAGCCTATTTCCAACAATAGATGACATGCCTAATGGTATGGGGCTTCCTGAGAATAGTTGGAAATGGTTTTTAGATTTATTCTGTGATTTTGAGAGTCGTTCAACCAAAGTACTTTTCCCAACAGCACCATTTGTGGGATATACGATGTTCGGAGCGATGATTGGAACCTTGTTACATGATTTTCATGGACATGTTAAAAAGTTCTACTTTCCACTGGCATTTACTGTAATTGGATCATTACTTTTCTTTGAACCTCGTTTATTACTAAATCTAGTCGATAGTTTTATTGACTTATTTGCATCTTCTTGGAATTACAAATTTGCTCAATTGGACTGGTTGTTTGAACGTTTAGGTATGGTGCTTATCGAGTTAAGTATACTTATGTTTATCGATAAATATTTTGGAGAGCGGATGCAAAAAAACAATCTGTTCTTAAAAGTTGGTCAAAACACCTTAACCATATATATTCTTCACATGGTACTTCTTTACGGAAGCATTTCGGGATTTGGTCTTAACTCACTAATTAGTTATCGAAAAGGGTCAATGGCTCCACTGCATCCTTGGTATGTTGCTTTAGGAGCTTTACTATTCATTCTTTTCTTTATCGTATTTATTAAGTACTTAGATGTAATTAAAGAGAAGTTAGGATTTATTCTAAACCCAATCAAACGATTATTTAATCGTCTGTTCTTTATTCGTTAAACCTTTCCTCTCCTCTGGTAATATAGCCAACTGACGATTCTCTGCAAGGTAATTTGAGTCCGAATCCTTGGACGTAATCTGTACAAGCCTTTGCATTCTTCTCGTTCCCTTAAGGTCACGAATTTTCAATTCTAACACATAATTTCCACTTGATTTATACTCGTGTGTCACTTTTGATGTATCAGCCGTAGAACCATCTCCAAATTGCCATTCTGCAAATTGTCCTTCCATAAGGTTTACTTTTGCATTAATCAAATAAGCATCATCAACATGCGACACCAAAAAACCGTTATCATTAAGATTAAATTCGTCTTGATTCGCAATCACATAGTCATATGCCGTTCTTTGAATTCTTCGGACACTTTCAACATCCATCGAGCCACTTTTAGCACCAATAGGGGATGATTTAAAAATAGAGGCATAAAATGTACTCGCGGCCAAGTACGATCCATAAATAGTCGGGTGTTGATCATCCTTTTGATATAGGTCAATTGGACTTGTTTTACGAACTTCCCTCCAAACATGTCCAACTGGAGCTATAGGCAATTGATATTTCTTTGATAGGTATTGATAACCATTATAGACACAATTCGTCATTTTCTCGTATGAATTAGTCTCAGCTCTATCAGCGTAACCATTCTTATATCCCCAAGTCATGTATAGCATAACATTCGTACATGGATTATTCGAATAAATACTATCGATTATTTTATCAAAATACGGAACAGAAGCGGAATCAATATGATCAGGAGAATATGATAGCTCACGACTAAACCCTTGAAGAACCACATAATCCCATTTTCTACT
Source organism: Crocinitomicaceae bacterium (assembly GCA_022448165.1). Lineage (GTDB taxonomy): Bacteria > Bacteroidota > Bacteroidia > Flavobacteriales_D > Crocinitomicaceae > UBA4466. Next base: position 11,762 of record JAKVAS010000079.1, read on the forward strand.
ATTAATTTTGGAAAACATGTCAGGGCGATTACAGTGCATTTCAAATGTATGACTACTTTTCGCGCTCATTTCAACATGAACATTCATCCCTTTCGACTTTGCAATCTTTTCAAAAAGCTTTGGCATTCTATTTTGATGAGTGTAACTGTTACCAATAAACAACACACTGATCGGCTCTACAGCTCCAACAACCGTCGTACCAGCAAAAAAGGATACAATAAGATTAAAAAACTTTTTAAGCATAATATTCTTGAGTGATTTTGGTCTAGTCATAGTTTGTAAGTTTGTCTACTTACCTCTTATAACTACAAAATTCAATCCAAAATTGCTTTGGTATACTATGCGCTCATAATTTTATTCGCAATAGATGTCAATTCCTCAGAAGAAAGCTTCAATTTATCATTTGCAAAATTCATATCCGACATTACATCCATTGGTACAAGATGTATATGCGCATGCGGTACTTCCAGACCGATAACAGATACACCAATTCGGTTACAAGGAAAAGCACTCTTTATTTTTTTAGCAATTGATTTAGAAAAAACCATCATATCACCTAACAGGTCATCGTCTAAATCAAATAGATAATCTATCTCCAACTTCGGAATAACAAGCACATGTCCTTTTCTTAAAGGCATAATATCTAAGAAAGCAAGAAACTTATCATTCTCTCCAACATTATAGCAGGGAATATCTCCATTTACTATTTGGGTAAAAATGCTAGCCATTACCTTGTAATTTCAACAATTTCAAACTTCATTATTCCATTTGGAGTAACAATATCCGCAATTTCTCCTACTTGCTTTCCGAGAAGACCTTTTCCAATCGGTGAATCAATACTTATTTTCTTTGCCTTTATATCTGCTTCGTTCTCAGCTACCAATGTATAGGTCATTTCCATTCCATTGGATACATTTTTAATTTTAGCAGTAGAAAGTATATAAACTTTCGTTGTATCAATGTTAGAATCATCAATAACCCGTGCATTAGCCAGAACATTCTTCAGTTTAACGATCTTGGTTTCTAATAGTCCTTGAGCTTCTTTTGCTGCATCATATTCAGCGTTTTCCGACAAATCTCCTTTATCTATTGCTTCACCAATCTGCTTAGAAATTGCTGGACGTTGCACAACCTCCATTTCTCTAAGTTCTTCCTTTAATCTTTTTAAGCCTT